>CALCCG010000036.1 GCA_937899785.1 uncultured Erythrobacter sp.
CACCTTGGCTGCGGAGCCTGTTCATCTGGCCGCTTCGAAGGCGGCTTGACTTCAAGCGCCGCGCCTCCACACTCGCCGCAGAGCGCCTGGCGCTCGCCACCCCTTTTCACATATCCGCGCAAATGGCATGAGATAGCCCATGGCCACATCACTCGCGCTAGAACCCATTCCCCGACCGCCCGGCAACCCTCTGATCGGCAACGTCCTTACCGTGGACGCCAATCGCCAAATCCAGTCTTTGATGGAATTGGCGGAAGAATACGGGACAATCTACCAGCTCGACATGATGGGGACGCCCATTGTGATCGTTTCGGGCGCGGATATGGCCGCAGAGATCTGCGACGAGAAGCGCTGTGATAAAACGGTGCGCGGCCCCCTCAAGCGGCTGCGTTCCATCGCGGGCGACGGTCTGTTCACCGGGGACACCGACGATCCCAACTGGGCCAAAGCGCACAATATCCTGCTGCCCAGCTTCAGCCAGAAGGCGATGGGCAGCTATCTGCCCAGCATGATCGATATCGCCAATCAGCTTGTGCTGAAATGGGAGCGGATGAATTCGGACGATGTGATCGATGTTCCCAAAGACATGATCCGCCTGACGCTAGATACGATCGGCGTGTGCGGCTTTGGCTACCGCTTCAACTCGTTTTATCGGGAGGACTTCCACCCCTTTATCGAAGCGCTCAACCGGACGCTGGACACCACGCAAAAGATGCGCGGTATTCCGGGCGAGAAACTAATGAAGCGCCAGCAGATCGAGAATCTGGCCAAAGACGCCCGGTATATGAACAATCTGGTCGACGAGATCATTGCCGAGCGCCGTCATACGGGTGGATCGGGCGGCGATGATCTGCTCGACTTTATGCTGTCAGGACGCGACGCAGTGACGGGCGAACGTCTGTCTGATGAGAACATACGCTATCAGATCAACACGTTCCTGATAGCCGGGCACGAGACCACCTCTGGCTTGTTGTCGTTTGCGATCTACTTCCTGCTGAACAACCGTGATGTCCTAAAACGCGCTTACGCCGAGGTTGATGAGGTGTTGGGTCGCAACATCGATGCGGCTCCCATGCTCTCCCAGATTGGGCGTTTGTCCTATCTCCCCGCGTAACTGATTGATGCTTTGAGTTTGTGGCCGACCGCACACGCGCTGGCACTAGCAACCGACGACGAAGTGATCGGCGGGAAGTACCGCATCCCCAAGGGGACTTTTACAACGCTGCTAATCCCTTCGCTGCACCGCGCCCCTTCCGTTTGGGGAGACAATCCGAACGCGTTCAATCCTGACAATTTCAGCCGCGACGCTGAAGCCGCCCGGCCTGCCCACGCTTACAAGCCCTTTGGCAACGGCCAGCGCGCCTGCATAGGCCGCCAGTTTGCCATTCAGGAGTCCATTCTGGTTCTCGGCATGTTGTTGCAGCGCTTCGAGCTGTTCGATCACAGTCACTACAATCTGGACATCAAGGAAACGCTTTCCATCAAACCCAACGAGTTCACCATCAAAGCGCGCCTTCGCGAAGATGTCGAACGCGGCGGCGCCATCTCGGTTGAAAGCAGCCCAAAAGACACCGCGCAGCCAGCGACAAGTGTGCCTTCGCATGGCACCCCTATGCTGGTTCTGTTTGGCTCCAATCTGGGCTCCAGCGAGAGCTTTGCCCGAGAAGTGGCGCAAAAATGCGAATTTGGCGGCTTTGATGTCACGATGGCGGACTTGGATAGCTATGTGGGCAAGCTACCGGATCAAGGCGCCGTTGCGATTGCCTGCGCCTCCTACAACGGCATGCCGCCCGACAACGCGGCCAAGTTTGTCGAGTGGGTTGAAGGCCTCGACCCCTCGGAAAGACTGCTCGACGGGGTCTCCTACTGCGTGCTGGGATGCGGCAATTCGGACTGGGCCGCGACCTTTCAGGAGGTACCGCGCAAGATAGACGACGCGTTAGACGCAAACGGCGCAAAACGCATCGTGGCGACCGAAGAACTTGACGCGCGAGGCGATGTCGACAGCCAGTTTCACGCGTGGCTCGATGGCCTGCTCCCGCAAGTGGGCGAAGCCTTTGGGCTTGACCTCGAAGCCGAGGCAAACGCGGTGACCGAACCGCTCTACAAGGTGGAGATCACCCAAAGCGTTACCGCCAATCAGGTCGCTGACCAGTTCGGTGCACGAGATGTCGAAGTGATAGCGGTGCGCGAGCTCAAAAACCTCGACGCGCCAGACCCGCGCTCTTCAAAACATGTCGAGGTTAAGCTGCCTGCCGAGATGACCTACGAGCCGGGCGATCACCTGTGCGTTATCCCGGTTAACGACCCCGCTGTCGTGGATCGGCTTCTTACCCGCTTTGGCTTGGACCGTGACACCTACATTCGTGTTGAATCGCGTTCGGATATGCGTGGGCCGTTCCCCAGTGGCAGCACATTCTCGGTTGAGCATTTGGCTGAAACCGCGGGCGAATTGCAGGCGGTGGCTAGCCGCAAGGATATCCGGACCCTGGCGCTTCATTCTGAATGCCCCAACTCGAAAGCCGCGCTCGAGGCCTTGGCAAAGCCAGCGGCGGATGGCGAGGTGGATCGTTACACCACCGAGGTGCTCGAGAAGCGCAATTCGGTGCTCGATATCCTGGAAGAATTCTCGGCTGGCGACTTGCCGCTGGGCGTGGTCCTCGCACTGATCCCATTCATGAGCCCGCGATATTATTCCATCGCCTCGGCACCCAATACGAAGCCAGGCGAATGCGCGATCTGTGTGGGCGTGGTCAAAGGGCCCGCTTTGTCCGGAAAAGGCGAGTTCAAGGGTACCTGCTCCAATAACTTAGCCGAGCTGGAACCGGGCGCGCGGATCAAAGCCGTCATTCGCAAACCCACCGCCGATTTCCGCTTGCCCGACGATCCCGCGACGCCGCTGATCATGATTGGCCCTGGCACCGGTATCGCGCCGTTCCGCTCGTTTCTGGAACAGCGCGCGAACCTCAAACGCGAAGGCACCAAGATGGTCGAGGCGCTGTTATTCTT
>CALCCG010000037.1 GCA_937899785.1 uncultured Erythrobacter sp.
CTTCAACGCATAACCTAAGCTGCACCGCGCTTGACTCTATTACAAAGTCGAATGGGAACTCATTCATTCGGCCCAAGAAATACTCGATGCCCCAAAGCCGATTTTGTATCGCCTCAAAGTAGCCACCGTAAGTCGTCGCAACGTATGCGGGGACATCTTCTGGTGGGATATCGTGAGGATCGATCAATCCTTCGCGCAGCTTCTTTACCATCGTTAGGAGCCGTCGTTACTGGCAGCGGGGTTCGTGCCGAGCATAAAGGAGTCCTCCTCCTCCACCCCGGCGGCGTCTTCGGCGTTGTAGTTCGGCGAGCTTTCGACAAGCGGCACTTCCTCGATCTCGCGCTTGCCCACTTCGACGCCTTTTTCCGCCAAGCGTTTGCCCGAGGAAAGCACGTTGCGCTCAAAACTGCCGACGAATTTGTTGTAATTCTTGACCGCGCTGTCGAGCCCTCCGCCCACGCGTTTCAAGTGCTCAGCGGCGACGCGCAGGCGGTCGTACAATTCAGCGCCCATCCGCCCGATTTCCTGCGCTTCTTGCGCCAGCCCATCCTGCCGCCAGACCTGCGCGACGGTGCGCGCGATGGCAACGAGGTTGGTCGGGGTTGCCAGCAGCACGCGGCGTTCAAAAGCGAAATCCCACAGCTCTGGGTCATGCTCCAGCGCGGCGGCGACAAAGTGCTCGCCGGGCACAAACATCACGACATAGTCTGGCGCTTCTTCGAATTGCGACTGGTAGCTTTTCGCGCTCAATTGCTGCACATGGTTGCGCATCGAGCGCACGTGATCACCCAGCGCTGCTTTGCGCGCTTCATCGCTGTCGGCTTCGAATGCAGCTTGGTAGGCGTTCAAAGAGACTTTCGCGTCGATCACCAGCACCTTGCCCCCCGGGATGCGCACGATTGCATCGGGGCGCAGGCGACCATCCTCGGTGTTGATTGAAGCCTCGAGCTGGAAGTCGGTGTGCTCAGCCAGCCCGCATTGTTCGAGCAGGTTCTGCAGCGCCCGCTCCCCCCAGCGCCCGCGCGCCTTGGGCGCGTTGGTGAGCGAATTGCCGAGCCGCTGCGCCTCGCGCCGGACCTCTTCCTGCCCCTCACGCATCGACTGGATCAGGCCGTTCAACTGCCCGAACGCATCAACACGCTGCTTCTCCAGCGTTTCGACCTGCTTTTCGTATTTTTCCAGCCGCTCTCCCACGGGGTTGAGCAGCGCCTTGATCTTGGCCTCGCCGGTCGCCTCGCTCTCCTTGAAGCGGGCCTCGGCGCGTTTCAAAAATTCGTCCTGATTGGCCTTCAACACCTCCGCGCCAGTGGCTTTGAATTCGGTCAGCATCGCTTCGCGCGCCTGCACCAGAGCGGCCTTTTGTTCCTCGAACGCCTTGGCCTGTTCGGTGCGCGAAGATTCGACCTGCGCGAGGCGTTCGGACACGCCCAGCCTCTTGTTGCGCTCATCGGCGAGTTCGGCAGCCAGCGCGTCGGTGCGGCTCGCGCGTTCCTTGGCGGCAGAGAGATCGCTGCGAACCTCAGAAAGTGCGTCTTCAGCGGAGCGTGCGCGCGTGTCCGCTTCGCTGAGCCGCTCGCGCAAATCCGCAGCGGGCCGCGAGGCGAAGAAGTACGCGGCGGCCCCTCCGATCAGAAGACCGGCAATGAGAGCGAGAATCGGGATGAGGCCTTGTTCCATTCCGCACTTATAGCATGGAACAAAAAAGGAACACCAGCGCTATGTCGGATATCCCCGAAAAGAAGCTGGCCCCCGGATCAGATCCGGGGTGACGAAGCACTTTGTGTTGGCGCGAAGCGCCCAAAGGCCGACCGGCCGTTGCGGCCTACGCCGCGCGCCCTCGCAGGCCGCCCGAAGGGCGATCAGCCGTGAGAAAAAACTACGCCGCGGCGCGCATCTTCTTCAGTTTCTTGAGCGCCATCGAACGCTTCAACCGCGAGAGGTGGTCAATGAAGACGATGCCTTCCAAATGGTCCATCTCGTGCTGGAGGCAGGTCGCCATGAGGCCTTCAAGGGGCTCTTCATGCGTCTCGCCCTCGAGGTCCTGATAGCGCACGGTGCAGGTCGACGGGCGGTCAATATCGGCGTAGATTTCCGGGATCGACAGGCAGCCTTCCTGATAGGTCGACAGCTCGTCGGCGGGGTTCAGGATAACCGGATTCACGAACACGCGTGGATCGCTCTTCACCGGCTGGCGTTCGGTGCCGTCTTCGTCCTTGATCGGATCCGCGTCTGGATCTTCCCGCTGCAGATCGATCACCAGAAGACGCTTGGGCACACCCACCTGGATCGCGGCCAGGCCAATGCCAGGGGCGGCGTACATCGTCTCAAACATGTCTTCGACGAGCGTCTTGAGCTCGTCGTTGAACTCATTCGCCTCAACCGGGGACGAAACGATTTTCAGCCGGGGGTCCGGCACTTCAAGGATTTCACGAATAGCCATAAGCTCGAAATAGTCGTCGGCGCGGCGCGCTGCAAGCGCAAGGCTTCGATTACGATGATCGTTATCCGACGGGTCGCCGAGCTCTGATCGCCTGCGCCAAAGTGCCCTCATCAAGGTAGTCGAGCTCACCCCCCACTGGCAGACCATGCGCGAGCTGGGTGATGCGCACGCCAAGCGGATCAATACGCTCAGCGAGATAGTGCGCGGTGGTCTGCCCTTCGAGGGTGGCGTTCATGGCGAGGACAACCTCGTCAATCCCACCTTCGCCCACGCGCTCCATCAGTCTGGCGATGTTCAGGTCCTCTGGACCCACCCCATCAAGCGCGGAGAGTCGTCCACCGAGCACGTGGTAGCGCCCCTGGAAGAGCCGCGCGCGATCGAGCGCCCAGACATCGGCGACATCCTCCACCACGCACAGGCTCTTTTGATCGCGGCGCGGATCGGCGCAGATGTGGCACGGATCGGTGGTGTCGACATTGCCACACACCTGGCATTCGACCAGCGTTTCGGAAACGATCGCCAACGCTTCGAGCAGATTGGGCAGCGCGCTTTCGCGGTTCTTGACCAGCCACAGCACCGCGCGCCGAGCGGACCGCGGGCCCAGACCCGGCAAGCGCGCCAAAGCGCCGGAGAGCTGTTCGATTTCTTTAGACATGCCCAGCGCCGTTACCCCTTCGACAAGCGGCACGCAAACCGCTAGGGCGCGGCGCGATGCGAATTATCTTCATGGGAACGCCGGATTTAGCCGTGCCCGCGCTGGTGGCGATTCATGAGGCGGGGCACGAGATTGCCTGCGTCTACACCCAGCCGCCGCGTCCCGC
>CALCCG010000038.1 GCA_937899785.1 uncultured Erythrobacter sp.
TCGCAAACGAAATCGCGATGATGAGCATGGCGGTCAACGGCGACCTCGAAAAGCTAAAAATCCTGGCCGAAGAGGGTATCGAAGCGGTCAAGGCGATAGACGAGGACGAGTTCAATATCGAGTTCGACCTGGGCGAGCTGGATATCGACTGGGGCGATATTGAGCCGAAGCAGTAGGCCCGGCGGACTTGACTGACTCTAACTGTTCCGCAGCGTTGACTACAACTAACACAGCCTGCACATTCTAAAGACTAGCAAGTCAATTGGAGTGGGCGTCTGTGAAAGTAGGGAAAAAGACACAAGATCGGCTGGCTTCCGGGCTTAAGAAGTACCAAAGGATTATTAGAAAGCTCGCTGAGAGAGATATATCCGAAGCGGATACCGTGACCGTGGTCAAAGACATCATGTGCGACGTTTTTGGCTACGATAAGTATGACGAACTGACCAGCGAACAACAGATTCGAGGAACCTTCTGTGACCTCGCGGTCCAAGTGGATGGCAAGGTCCATTACCTCGCGGAAGTGAAATCGGCCGGAACCACGTTAGCCGAAAACCATTTGCGCCAAGCCGTAAACTACGGAGCCCATGCAGGGATCGAGTGGGTTATTCTGACCAATGCAATTCATTGGAAAGTATACAGGATCAAATTTGGCAAGCCGGTAGACTGGGAAGAAGTCTGTTCATTCAACCTTGGCGAGCTATCGCTTCGCTCGAAGGAAGATCTCGAAAAGCTCATAATACTTTGCCGTGAGAGTATAGCCACCGACGCACTGGAAGCCTTCCACAAACAAGCGCAAATCCTTAACCGCTATGTCGTCGCTGAGATTGCCCAATCCGATGCAGTCGTTGGCGTTATTCGAAGGGAAATCCGCAAGCTCTTCGACGGCACCAAGATCACGGATGAACAGCTGCGCGTGATCCTGACGAACGGCGTGATCAAGCGTGACGCTTTGGACGGCGAAGAGCCAAAGAACGCCCGCTCCATGGTCAAAAAAGCAACAAACGCTTTGGCAAGGAAAGCCGCCAAGAAGCGTGAGGCTGAGGCCACCTGAAGGCGATCACCCCGCCTTCTTCAGTGCTTTTGCCTCTTGGCGCCATTGGTGCAGCAGTGGTTCGGTGTAGCCGCTGGGTTGCTCCACGCCCTTGAAGATCAGGTCCTTCGCCGCTTGGAAGGCGGGCGCGTCTTCGTTGCCGATCAGGGGAAGGTAGCCCGGATCGCCCGCGTTCTGCGCGTCCACCTTGGCCGCCATGCGGGTGAGGCTGTCGATCACCATGTCCTCGGACACGACACCATGGTGCAGCCAGTTGGCGATATGCTGCGAGGAGATGCGAAGCGTCGCGCGGTCCTCCATCAGACCGACATCGTTAATATCGGGCACTTTGGAGCACCCCACGCCCGCATCGACCCAGCGCACCACATAGCCAAGCAGGCCCTGGCAATTGTTGTCGAGCTCCTCGCGCAGCTCGTCCTCGGGCCAATTGGTGTTTTCGGCGAGTGGGATTGAAAGCAGCGAGTCCAACGAAGCGGGCTCAGGCAGGCTCTTCTGGATCTCAAACACGCTTTCCTGGTGGTAATGCAGCGCGTGCAAAGTCGCGGCGGTGGGTGACGGCACCCAAGCGGTGTTCGCACCAGCGCGCAAATGACCGATCTTCTCAACCATCATCTGGCCCATCAGGTCAGGCGCAGCCCACATGCCCTTGCCGATCTGCGCGACGCCCGAAAGCCCGTGCTCAAGGCCAATGGCCACATTGCGCGCCTCGTAAGCGCGAAGCCAGTCCGAGCCCTTCATCGCGCCCTTGCGCATCATTGGTCCGGCTTGCATCGAGGTGTGAATCTCATCGCCCGTGCGATCGAGGAAGCCGGTGTTGATGAAGACAATCCGGTCCTTCACCGCGTGAATACAGGCGGCCAGGTTCGCGCTGGTGCGGCGCTCTTCGTCCATCACACCGACCTTCACCGTGTGGCGTGGCAGGCCGATGAGGTCCTCCACCGCGTTGAACAAATCGTTGGTGAACGCGCATTCCTCAGGCCCGTGCATCTTGGGCTTCACGATGTAGATCGAGCCGTGTTTCGAGTTGCCGTATTTGGCCTTGCCCTCAACGTCGATCGTGCTGATCGCGCTGGTGAAGACCGCGTCCATGATGCCTTCGGGAATTTCGCTGCTGTCTTCGAGCAGAATGGCCGGGTTGGTCATCAAGTGCCCGACATTGCGAACAAACATCATCGAACGACCCGAAAGAGTGTGCACCTCACTATGCCGGTCGGTGTAGGACTTGTCGCCCTTGAGCTTGCGCGTCAGCGTGCGACCGCCTTTGTCAAAGCTCTCTGTGAGATCGCCCCGGATTACGCCCAGCCAATTGGTGTAAGCGAGCAGCTTGTCCTCAGCGTCGACCGCCGCGACCGAGTCCTCGCAATCCGCGATGGTGGAGAGCGCGGCTTCGACATTGATGTCGGCAATGCCCGCCTTGTCGCCTGCCCCCACAGGCGTATCGCGATCAAAGACGACTTCGATGTGCAGACCGTTGTTGACGAACAGCAGGCCCTTGTCGGTCTTGCCGACATATTGGTCTTCGTTGACCAGCTTTCCGTCGTTTTCACCCGCGAGGTCGGCCCAGCTCTGGTCCACAAGCGGCAGCGCTTGGTCGAGAAACGCGCGGCCGCGCGCAATCACGGCTTTCCCGCGTTGTTCGTCATAGCCGCCCGGACGGGCTGCGGGCGCATCCAACGCATCGGTGCCGTAAAGAGCGTCGTACAAGGACCCCCAACGCGCGTTGGCGGCGTTCAGAAGAAAGCGCGCGTTGAGGATCGGCACGACCAGCTGGGGTCCGGCCATGGTCGCGATTTCCGCATCCACGTTTTGAGTACCGATGGTGAAGTCGCCCGGCTCGGGGACGAGGTAGCCGATCTGCGTCAAGAAGGCGCGGTACTCTGCCGCATCGTGGGGCTTGCCCCTCCGCTCTTTGTGCCAGGCGTCGATCTGCGCCTGCAGGTCTTCGCGCTTAACCAAAAGCGCGCGGTTGCGAGGGGTGAACTCGCCGACAAGCTTGGCAAACCCATCCCAGAACGCGTCCACATCGCGTCCCAACGGGATAAGCACTTCGCTCTCAAGGAAAGCGGCCAGCCGCTCATCCACCGAAAGGCCGGCGCGCAGGGTCATCATGGTCATGCTAAGATCCTCGTAAACGCGATTGTGATCGGGCCCTGGGGAGGAGGACGTGTGCGCCTATGGCTCGCAACGCGGGCAATTGCAATGCGACTTTGCCACCATTCGCGCCGAGTGGGTTGGAACCGTCTGTAAGGGCGGCTAGGCAGGCGGCATGATGTGGCAGAGCAAAGACTTCCGATGAGCATGCGCCTGCGCGCCGCGCGCCTTTCCGATCTGGAACACCTCTATGAGATGGCCAAGCTCACCGGGGGCGGCTTCACCAATCTGCCCGCCGATCGCAAGGCGCTGTCAGCCAAGCTTGAGCGCGCCGCACAGGCCTTTGCCAACACACACGATACGCTTGCGGACGAACAATTCGTGCTGGTGCTGGAAGACGCGGCGAGCGGCGCGGTGCGCGGCACCTGCCAGTTGATGAGCCAGGTGGGCCGCCAATGGCCGTTCTATTCCTACCGATTGAACACGCTGACGCAGTACAGCCAAGAGCTGGATCGCACCGTGCGCGCGGAAATGCTGAGCCTGGTCACCGATCTTGAAGGCGCGAGCGAGGTTGGTGGACTGTTCCTCCACCCCAACGAACGCGCAGGCGGCCTCGGTCTGCTGCTCGCACGCTCGCGCTATCTGTTCATCGCCATGCACCGCGCGCGCTTTGCCGACAAGCTTATCGCCGAACTGCGTGGTATCATTGATGAACGCGGCGGATCGCCCTTTTGGGACGGGGTCGCGGGGCGCTTTTTCGGGATGGGCTTTCAGGAAGCCGACTACTTCAACGCCATCAACGGCAACCAGTTCATCGCCGATCTGATGCCCAAGCACCCTGTCTATGTCGCCATGCTGCGCGACGAGGCGCGATCGGCGATCGGCGTCCCGCATCCCACGGGCCGCGCCGCGATGCGGATGCTCGAAAACGAGGGCTTCCACTACGATGGCTATGTCGACATCTTTGACGGCGGGCCCACCATGGTCGCGGCAACCGATCAGGTCACCAGCGTGCGCGATAGCCGCGAGGCAACCCTTGCCGGCATGGATCTCAACGAGGGCGAGCGTGCGATCCTGGCAACCGGCAAACTTGAGACGTTCCGCGCGTGTTACGGCGCGCGCCGCTTTGCAGAGGATGGCCGCGTGGCCATCGACGCGGTCGCCGCGGACACCTTGGATGTAAGCGAAGGCGACACCGTGTGGAGCGTCGCGCGGTGAGCCTGACCGAAGTCAATTTCGACGGGATCGTCGGGCCGAGCCACAATTACGCTGGCCTAAGCCTGGGCAATATGGCCAGCGCCAGCCACAAGGGCGATCCCTCCTACCCGCGCGCCGCGGCGCTCCAGGGGGTGGCCAAGATGCGCGGCAATCTGGCGCGGCTTGGCGTGCAGGGCTTTTTGCTGCCCCTGCCCCGGCCCAACAGCGCTTTGCAATCCGCGCTCGCGCTTGATGAGACCGCCGCGCCCCAGCTTCACGCTGCGCCCTGGTCAGCCTCCAGCATGTGGACCGCCAACGCCGCGACTGTCAGCCCGGCGCCCGATACCGCGGATGGCAAGTGCCACCTCACCCCCGCCAACCTCATCACGATGCTTCACCGCGCGCAGGAATGGCCCGACACGAAGCGAATGTTAGAGATCGCGTTCGGCAATCGAGACCACTTCACCGTCCACGGCATCGCTCCGCCCACATTCGGCGACGAAGGGGCCGCGAACCATATGCGCTTTTGCGAGCGCCATGGCGCTGTTGGGGTTGAGGTTTTTGTCTACGGTCGGCCGGGCGGACGCTTCCCGGCGCGCCAGCACGAACAAGCCAGCCGCCTTGTCGCGCGCGCGCATGGGCTCGACCCGGCCAAATGCGTCTTTATCGAGCAAAACCCGGCCGCGATTGAAGCGGGGGCGTTTCACAACGATGTCGTCGCGGTCGCGAATGAGCGGGTGCTCTTCACCCATGCGGAGGCTTTTGCCGATCAGCAAGGCGCCTACGAGGCGATCCGAGCGGCTTTTCCCGCGCTTGAAGTGGTCGAGGTATCGAGCAGCGCCGTCCCTCTCGACGAGGCGATCCGCACCTATCTCTTTAACGCGCAGCTTATCACCAAGTCCGACGGATCAATGGCGCTGATCGTGCCCGAGGAGTGTCGCGAGAGCCCCTTGGTCTGGTCGTATTGCGAAGGCATGATGGCGGGGAACGGGCCGATCCGCGAGGTTGTTCCCGTCGATGTGCGCCAGTCTATGGCCAATGGCGGGGGCCCGGCCTGCTTGCGGCTGCGCGTCGTGTGCGATCCCGAAACGGTCGATTCGCGCTTCCTTCTGGATGAGGCGAAGGCCGATAGGCTTGAGAAGACGATTCGCACAACCTGGCCCAAACAGATTGATCCGGGCGACCTCGCAAGCCCATCCTTGGCCAAATCTGTGGTCGACGCGCGTTATGCACTGCTCGGCGCGCTCCAGCTCGAACAGCTTGGTTAACGCGATTGCGCCGCTGCGTCGGGGTCGCTTACAATCGCGTCATCGTTAACCACCAAGGCGCGCACAAAACCGCGCTTGGCATAAGCTTTGCAGAGCAAAAGGTTAAAGGAATGAACGCCTTGCGGAAGATAGCTAGACTGTTTGTGATTAAGAACCGCTTTGAAGCGTTCGTGATCATTTACGCTCTGGCGCTCGGCGCAACGTCACGCGGCGCGGCTTATCTCGAAGAATATCCCGGCCTTGGCGGCCAGTTGCTGTTCGCCGCGGCCACCGGCGCGGTGTTTTTGGCCGGCGCGGCCATCCTCGATGGACTAAGGGCTCAAAGGGACTTGAAAGAGCTGCGCGCCCAGCGCATCGAGACCGCTTCCTAAGCGGCCCTATCGTCCGCTGCCCCGAGACTCAGGCGCTCTCCAGGGCAAGTCGTCCATCACCGGCTCGCCTTCTTCATCATAGCGCGGAAGCACGGCAAGGTCGTCGGCGTTGGCCACTTCCAGGGTCACCTGCTTGTTGCGATAGTCCTTTCGACCGCCGACCCAGACCGGGGTCAAACGCGGCGCGCCGCGAACCACCACTCTGCGGTTCAGCAGCAGGCCAGAGAGCGAGGCGAGCGTGGGCTTGGTTTCCACCTTTTCCCCTTCGCCTTCGACGACGATGCTCGAATCAGGTTTGGCCCCCTTCGCGCTTGGCGCGGGCGCCTGCGGCGTGTTCAGCAGATCGGATAGAGCCTGTTCATCGAGTTCGACCACGATAGCGTTGGGCGTAAGGTTGCCGTCCCGCGATCGCGGCAAACCGCCCACACCGGTGCGTCCAGACACATCAATGCCGGCCGAACCAAGGATGGCGAGGTCTTCGAGGTTGGAACGCTCAAGATCCACGCTGAGCAATTGGTATTTGGTTCCCACCCTGCGAACCGAGGCAACGTCCATGATCACCGCGAGGTGGCTATCCTTGTTGTCCGAACGGCGGCGCGCCTTTCGTCGCAGATCTTTCGGCTTTAGGCATTCAACCGAGCAGATTTCGGCGAGCCGCGACAGATAGGTCTCGTAGGTCTCATCCTGGGGTTTGGCCGAGGCCGTCGGCGTCAGAGCGAAGAGAGGAAGCGCGGCGATCGCCAGCGTAAAGGAACGATACGTCACATCAGGCTCCTATCGGTTTCAAACCCCAAAAAGAGGGGCGATCATAGCAGGCCCAGTTCATCCAACCGCGGGGCCGATCTTGGCGTTCCGCTCATTCCCGTGCGAGCGCAAAGCGCGCTGCGCTGAACAAAAACGCGGGGGGTTGCCGTTGCCAGGCCCCCACGCCTTTGTTTTTTCCGGGGGAGGACCGTTGTTCTGTGACGAACGACTGGCCCTCTCCCACGGAGGAATGCGATGGGGGGTTGACGTTGCTAGGCCCCCACGCCTAAGTTTTTACCGGGCGAGGACCGGTGTTCTGTGACGACCGACTGGCACTCTCCAA
>CALCCG010000039.1 GCA_937899785.1 uncultured Erythrobacter sp.
TACGGAGATGTCCGGGTCGAGCGCGAAGGCGGACAGCTCAAACCGGACCTGATCGTTGCCCTTGCCGGTTGCGCCGCGGGCGATGGCGTCGGCGCCGGTTTCGTGCGCGATCTCAACCAGGCGCTTCGAAATCAGCGGCCGCGCGATCGAGGTGCCGAGCAGGTAATCGCCTTCGTAACGGGCGTTGGCGCGCATCATCGGGAAAACGAAATCGCGCACGAATTCCTCGCGCACGTCTTCGATAAAGATGTGTTCGTCGGGAATGCCCATCGCGCGAGCTTTATCGCGCGCGGGCTCGATCTCTTCGCCCTGGCCAAGATCGGCGGTAAACGTGACGACCTCCAGCCCGCGCTCCACGCTTAGCCATTTGGCGATCACGGAGGTGTCGAGACCTCCCGAATAAGCAAGCACGACTTTCTTTACGTCAGACACGGTGTTTCTCACAGTTTTTGGTCCGGCGCCGCTAGCAGTGGGGGCCTTTGTCGGCAACGAATTCAACAGGAATATGCGGTAATTTCTTGAAGAGTGAAATTTGGGGCCGATATTTCAAACGCCTAACGCGGCCAGGGGGATCTGAATGCTAACGATGTGGAGCAAAGCGCGCGAGCTGGCGGACATGACACCTCCCGAGCGCAATCGCTGGGTCGATTTCCTAAGAGCGGTTTCGATTATGGCTGTGGTGATCGGCCACTGGTTGATGGCCGGTCTGTATGTCAACGAGGCGGGCGAGCTGCTGCGCGGTGACCTTTTGAGCGTCGCGGACTGGGCGCACTGGCTGACCTGGGGTTTTCAGGTGATGCCGGTCTTTTTCCTTGTGGGTGGCTATTCCAACGGCGTGAGCTGGGTCGCGAGCGTTCGCAAGGCGCGCGCGCAAGACCGTCCAAGCCAGACCGGCGTCTATCGAGATTGGCTGGCGGCGCGGGTTCAGCGTCTGATCACGCCGACATTCCCGGTGTTGCTCTTGTGGGCGGCGCTGGCGGTCATCATGACGCAGGTTGGTCTGCCGCGCGATCAGATCCGCATGGCGACCGAAGCCGCGCTTATCCCCGTCTGGTTTCTGGCTGTTTACCTGCTTGTCACCGCCTTCACGCCGCTGAGCCACGCAGCCTGGAAGCGCTTTGGATGGCTCAGCTTTGCGATCTACGTCCCGATCGCGATGCTGACCGATTGGCTGACCTTCTCGCAAGGCGTTCCATGGGTGAACTTCACCAATTTCCTTTGGGTGTTTCTCGCTATTCACCAGCTCGGTTTCGCGTGGCGCGATGGCAAGTTTGGCGAAGGGGAGGGCACTCGCTGGTTCGCGTGGGCCACCTTCGCAGTGGGGCTCGCCATTCTGGTGTCGATCACGGTTTACGGGTTCTATCCGGTCTCGATGGTGTCCGCGCCGGGTGGTTTCTCAAACTCGCTGCCGCCCACGCTGGCGCTGTTTGCTTTGGGTGTCGCGCAAGTGGGCCTCGTGCTCGCGCTGGAGCCGGCTGGGCGCAAGATGCTCAGCAATTTGGGTGTCTGGACCGCGACCGTGCTGATGAACGGTATGATCATGACCGTCTATTTGTGGCATCTGACCGCCTTTGTCCTGGTGATGACAGTGTGCTGGCTGGTGCTGGGCGGAGCGGGTCTCGATTCGGTGCCGGGCAGCGGAGCCTGGTGGATGACGCGGCCGATGTGGATTGCGATCTATATGGTGGCGCTCATGCCCTTCATCGCAATCTTTGCCCGGCATGAGCGCAGCTTTGGCCCGATCCGTGGAGGTCGCACCGTGCCCAAGGTTCGCGCGGCCTTTGGCGTGCTGGCGATTTGCGTCGGTCTGGGCGCGACCGCGGGCGTTACAATCGCCAGCCCGGACAGCCTTTCCGGTATCCGCTGGTGGGTGATTGCGCTGCCTTTGGTGGGCGCCGCTCTCTTGGGCTTTGGGCCGGTCTACCGCCCAAGCGAAGCGACGCGCGAACACGCCAATCAAAACGCAGCCTGACCTAAGCCTTGTTGAGCAGCCGGCTTTCCTCGGCCTCGAGATAGGAGCGCGTGAGCGGCAGGGCGTGGCGGCTGCGTGCGTATTGGATCTGGTAATTGCACATGCCGCCCGCCTCAAACACGGTCGCTGCGCCTGACAGGTAAAAGGTCCACATACGAAAGAAGCGCTCGTCGTACATCGCGATGATCGCATCCTTGTTGGCCAGGCAATTGGCGTACCATTGACGGATCGTGCGCGCGTAGTGGAGGCGCAAGGTCTCGACATCGGTGGCAATCAGGCGCGCTTTCTCACTTGCGCTGACGGTTTCCGAGAGCGCGGGGATATAGCCGCCTGGGAAAACGTATTTGCGGGTGAAGGCGTCGGTTGTGCCGGGGCCGCCCATCCGCCCGATCGTGTGGAGCAACATGACTCCCTCTTCAGCGAGCATAGTGGCGCAGGATTGGAAGAAAGTTTCAAACTGCGGCTGGCCGACATGTTCGAACATGCCGACCGATACGATCCGGTCGAACTGGCTGTTTGCGGCGCGGCAACGCTCGGCGAGAACGCGGTAGTCGATCAGCTCGAAGCGCACCTTGTTGGCCACGCCGGCCGCTTGCGCGCGTTTGCGGGCGAGGGCGAGCTGCTCTTCGGAAAGCGTAATCCCGGTTACCTCGACCTCGTAATTCTGCGCGAGGAAGATCGCCATCCCGCCCCACCCGCACCCAATATCAAGGACCGTGTTGCCCGGCTGGATCGCGAGTTTGACCGCAATATGCGCCAGCTTGGCCCGCTGCGCCTGCGCCAGGGTCATGTCCTCGCCGAAACGTTCGGTGTTCCAAAAGGCGCAGGAATACTGCCAATGCTCCGGATCCAGCATCAACGCGTAGAAATCGTTGCCGATGTCGTAGTGATGCGCGACGTTCTCTTTTGAAGTGAGCGCGGTGTTGACTCTCTCGGCCAGCCAGGTGACCCGGTTCTTAACCTTGCGCGTCACGCTCGGCGGAGCGAACTGACCGCCTTTTTCCCACCGATTGTTCAAGCGCAGCAGGGTTACCAGACCCATCACGTCGCCTTCCTCAATCTCCAGGCGCCCGTCCATGAACGCCTCGGCCGCGCCGAGCCGGGGATCGAGGATGATATCGCGTGGCACGCGGCTGTCGGTGAAACGCACCACGACTTCCGGATAACCTGGCGCGGCTTCGCCAAATGTGTCCGCCGAACCATCAGAGTAGACCACGCCGAGCCGGCCCTTCTTCACACCTGAGGTGAGAAACCGCTTCAGAAGTCCCTTGCTCATTCTGTCCTCCCCAAGAGCCTGTGCTTCGTGTTTCTGTTCCCGTCGCCAATAGGTTACACTGCCATGAGTTGCGAGGGAGAGCAAAATGACAGAGGCGAAAACTGTGCCGACAGGAGTGCCGGTGGACGAGTTTATCGACGGGGTCGAGCCCGCCTCCAAGCGCGAAGACGCGCGCGCTCTTTTGGAGGTGTTTGAGCGGGTGACAGGCCAGCCTGCGACGATGTGGGGCCCTTCCATCATCGGCTTTGGCCAGTATCACTACACCTATGACAGCGGCCATTCGGGCACGAGCATGCGCTCTGGCTTCAGCCCGCGCAAAGCGCGCCATTCGTTGTATTTCATGGGCCGCTATGTCGATGAGGCGACCGGAAAGAAAGTCGATCGGCTGCTTGATACATTGGGAAAGCACAAGACGGGCGCCAGCTGCGTCTACGTCAACAAGCTGGCCGATATCGACCTTGCCGTGCTCGAAGAGATTATCGCGCTGTGTTGGGACGCTATGAACCGCGTCTATCCCGACTGACGAGCCCGCTCAGATCCCGGCATACCATTGATAATTGCCGATATCCTCCCAAAAGCCGCCCTTGCCGCCCGCTATGTCATCAAGGCTCGCCACGGCCTCGATTGCCGTGAGGTATTTGGCGTGTTTGTAGCCCAATTGCCTTTCAATCCGCATGCGCAAGGGAGCGCCGTTCTTCTCCGGGATCGGCTCGCCGTTTAACGAATGCGCGACGATCGTCTGCGGGTGGTAGGCGTCCACCATATCGACGCTTTCGTAATAGCGACGGCCATAGAGCACGTCGGCGCAGCGAAAGACGATGAAATTGGCCTCTGGCTTGACCTTGGCGGTGTCGAGCAGGCGGGAAAGTTGCGGGCCAGTCCATTGGCCAATCGCGCTCCACCCTTCGACACAATCGTGGCGGGTGATTTGAGTGCGTTGCGGCAAAGCCTTCAATTCGTCGAGCGAGAGGCGCAGCGGATTCTCGACCAGCCCATTGATGGCCAGTCGCCAATCCGGAAAGCCCTCGGCCAATTGCTCCCGGTAGATCGGACCGTCCACGGTCAGCGAACCGTTGCCCTTGAAGCTGGGCGAGCGGTCTTCGGGCGCGTATTCGGGCGCGAGGGCCTGACGCCCGGCCAGAATGCGATGCGCTTCGCGGTGCCATCCCTCTGCGGTGTCAAACAGGCCTTCGCCAGTCTCGCTGGTCGCAAATCGATCGATCTTGGAACACGCGCCCGCGCCTAGCGCCGCGATACCGGCCATCAGCGAACGGCGGGCGACGCGGGTCATGCCTTGCCCCTTGGTTCTTCGCGGCCACCGGCGATCATCCCCCAGATCTGGCGCAGCGGACCAGAAACAAGGACCATGGCAAGATGGACAACGAAAAAGGCCAACAGCGCAAAGGCCACGATGAAATGCAGCGAGCGCGCGCTCTGTCGCCCACCCAGCGCTTCAACAAGCCACGGCGCGGCGGGTTCGATGCCTGGACTTAGCGCCAGTCCGGTGAACACCATGAGAGGAAGCAGAACGCCAAGCACCAAACCATAGCTGAGCTTCTGCAGCGTGTTGTACTTTGCGCCCGTCTCAGCGCCAAATTGCCCTCGTAAGTGCGAACCGACCTCGCGCCACACGCTTGCCGGAGACCATGCGCTGGGCGGCGCTGCGATGTCGCGCACGAAATGGCGGTTTGCCAGCATCGCGATCCACATGGCTAGAAGGGCGACCGCAAAGACCCAGGCACCCGCGCTGTGCCAGTCGCGCGCTTCGGCAAGATTATAGCGCTGGGGCAGGGTCGCCCAATTGGGAAAGCGCATAACGGCGAGCCAGGCGTCGGCGGGATCGAAGCCGTAATCGCCCCAATAGAGGTATCGGTGCGCGTTTGAAATGCCGAGCCCGGACATAAACAGCACCACCAAAGCGGCGGCGTTGACCCAGTGCCAAATCCGCGTGCTGATTGCGTGGCGCGGCTTCACGATCCTTCTCCCGTGTTTTCGCGCGCCAGGTAGATCACGTCGCGTGGCTGATCGAGAAGGTGTTGGCCGCTGTCAATGTAGAGGGTTGATCCGCTCTTGAGCGCTCCCTTTGCGAGGAACCGGGCGGCGTCCACGATCTCCTGCGGCGCGGTCTTCCGGCCAAGCAGGTTGAGCGTGTGCGAGACTTCGGTCTCGTCCTCGGTCTGATCGTGGCTGGCTAGAATGGCCCCGGGCGCAATCCCGTAGACACGGACGCCGTGATCGTGCGCGTAGGCTTTGGCCAGCATCGCGATTGTGGCGTTCAGGGCGTGCTTCGACATTGTGTAGCTGAAGAAATCGGGGTTGGGGTTGGCGAGTTTCATATCCGTGATCTGGATGACGCTGCGAACGCTTTCGCTGTGGGCGGCGCGCAGAAAGGCTTGCGCCATGCGTGCAGGAGAGGTCGCGTTGATCTGCATTGCCGACAGGTTCGTCGCGGGATCCAGTTTGGTTGCATCGTCATAGTCGAAAACCGAAGCCGAGTTGACGAGGCATCGCCAGTTGGGAAGGCGGTTTGCGAGGGACTCCATCATCCCTTCGGCGGCGTCGCCATCGCCCAGATCACAGCGTATCGTTTCGGCCGAGGGCAAGGTGGCGGCCAACGCTTCGGCGGGCTCTGCGCTGGCGTTGTAGTGGATGATGGTGTGCCAGTCAGCCTGCGCAAACCCACGGACAATCGCCGCGCCGATCCGGGTCGCGCCGCCTGTCACTAGGATCGCTGGCTTGGTCATCGCAACGCGCCGTATCAGCGCGCAGGTCTTGCTTCAATCCGCCCCGGTCTAACCCAGACGCTTAATCGCTTTGGCTTGGATCTGAGGCGAAAGTCTCGGAAGTTGTGCGAGCTGCGTTAGATCCTCGCGTGTGGCCTTTCCATGGATCAGCGCGGTGAAGACGCGCGCGACGCTCCAGTTTGGATGTCCATCTTCTATCCGCTCCAAGGTATCCTGTGCCTGAACTTCACCGGGTTCGATCACGCGGAAGTACCAACCAGAGCGGCCGGTCTGAACTATCCGAGCGGTCATGCCTTTGACGCCAAAGCGATGATCGATTTTCCAGCACGGCTGACGGGGCTGATTGATTTCGATCACGGCTGTTCCGACGCGGAAACGGTCGCCGATAAACACATCGTGTTCGCCGATGTCGCTGATAGACAGGTTGGAGCCAAAGGCGCCCGGTTCGTCCAGAAAAGCGAGGGCGGCCTTGTCTTTCAGCTCCTCGCGCCAGGCCGTGTGGTGATCAAGCGGGTAGAGGTGGACCGCCTTTTCAGGCCCGCCATGGACGCGCCGGTCGGCCTGTTCGTCGGGCGCGAAGCCTTCTTCGAGCAATTGCACAACGCCATCACGCGGGCGTTTGACGATCGCGCTCAGTTCCGCGCCGTTAAAGGGTCGCGCGGTGCCGGTGCACAGGGCCTGAAGCACGCGTTTCAAGGGTGTCTCGCTGTGATGTGAATCCAGTCGCGCTGGGTCCCGTCCGAGGCTTTGCCGGGCCGGATCGGGTGATCGACCAAGGCAAACCCGGCCTCTTCATAGCGCGCCAGGATCCAGTCCTTGGTGGGAAAGTTGTGCAGGCGCCCAAGCCGATCGCGTCCTTCGCCATCGCCAAGCTTGTAGCTGCCATAGTGCCATCCGCCCGGCTTGAGCGCGCGATGGATTCGGGTGAGCGCATCGGGCAGTTCAGCGCGCGGGCAATGCAGCAAAGTCGCGTGCGCCCAAACCGCATCGTAGCGCGCGCGCGCGGCCAATTCGTCAAAGCGCATCACGCGCGCGCTCAGATCAAAGCGTTCGTTCGCTTTATCCGCCATCGGCGCCACTCCGTCGGTCGCATCGATAGCAAAACCACGTTCGCGCATGCGGTTGGAATCCTGGCCGCCGCCGCACCCCAGCTCAAGGACCAACGCGCCCGGCTCGAGCCGATCGAGAAACGCATCAAGCGCGGCAGAGTGGCTGCGCGCGCTGGAAAAGGTGTAATGGGGTGCGCGGGTGGTGTAGAAATCCAGAGTGGCTGGGTCGATCATCCCCCAGCCTTAGCTCAATTCCTAAGGTGGTCGGCAAAGAATTTGAGGGTTGCTGGCCAAATGATCTTCTGCGCTTCGCCGTTTGCAGGGTTGCGCGTTTCCTTGCTGCCATCGCCCGAAAGAAAGTGGCCTGCATCGGTGAAGACAAAACTCACTGTGGGCAGGCCAGCTTCGACCCGGCGTTCCGCAATAGCCTGAGCCATTTCTCCGGAGTTCCAGACCAGATCCGCATCGCCACCAGCCACAAGCACAGGTTCGTCTATGTTCTCCACGGCAATGCGCGCGGCCACCGCTCTATCAGGGTTCGCGTTGCGACCTTTGTCATGCGGAAAACGGATGCGCGGGCGCCCGTTGGGGCCCGTGGGGTTGGCGAATTCCTCGCCCATCCCTTGATACGGAACAAACGGCAGAGCTTCGCCTTGCCAGCTAAACGAGCTCGTTTTCTGGTTGGTGCCCCATCCCTCCCATACGACATCGCTGGGCACGATAGCGGCGATGGCGGTAAAGCCCTCGATCAAGGAGCCGGCGAGAAGCGCCATTTCCGCCCCTTTGGAGACGCCGTAGATTCCGATGTCTTCTGAGCGAATATCGTCGCGACCTCGCAACCAATCGCGCGCCACAACAAGTTGGTCGACCGCGATCTCCTGAAACGCGTTGGGAAGTCCGGGAATGTGTCCCTTTCGCCCTTCTGGGGCGGAATAATAGGGCAGACCCAAAACGGCGTAGCCTTCTGGGACGAATCTCTTGGTAAAGGCTCGTGCGCTGGAATCGCCGCCCTCGCTGCCGCCAAGAACTATGATCACCGGAAAGGGGCCCTCTCCTTGTGGAAGGGTCAGAAAGCTTCCCGGTAGAGATTCTCCGACATATTCCGCTGAGGCCGCAGTCTCTTGCAAGGTGGCCCCGTCCTGCGCGAGAGCCGGGTTCGCGTTGGTTGCGGCCATCGCGATCATGAGGGTGCCAATAGCTGAGCGGAATATCATTGCTGCGTCTCCGTGATGATCCCACTCATTTCTAATTTACGCGTCAAGCGCGCCTATGGATGCAAGGGCCGCTCTGTGTCGGCTCCGCTGCGTCGTTGTGGTGAAGGGCTGTGCGCCAAGCTGTGAGCGTCATGCGGCGCGCGGGTGGTTTAGAAATCCAGTGTGTCCGGATCTATCATTCGGGCGCCAGCGCAAGACGAAATCAAATCGGTCCGTAGCCTTTGTGCGCGGTGGGTGCGCGGCTGAGCACGTTGCTTTTTTTTCCGAGAAGCGAATAAATTGTCTCCGATAGGAGGGAGTGGGCAATGGTGGGTCGTTTCAATGCATCGCTTTCAGCTCTAGTCATCGTGGCGCTTGCCAGCCCTGGTCACGCGCAAAGCCTTCGCAGTTTTGAAGCGGATGGTCGGCTTGAAACGCGCGCCATGCTGGGCATCACGATCCCGCTGGGTGGCAAATCGACCAAGCGCAACACCGAACCAAGGCTCGATTTTCGCTTCGATGCCTCGCGTATCGACAGTGATCCTTTTCAGACAAGAACGCTTAACCCCTTGCTTAGGGAACGACGCGACCTGCGCGCGACAACGCTTTCGTTGACGTTTGAGCAAGATCCCAAGCTCCTCCTGAACGGCAGCGCTTTTGCATCGATGGGGTCACCGATTCTTTCCGCAACTGAGGAGGACGCTGAAAAAGAAGGCCGTTCGACGGGTGAGAAAATCCTGCGCGGTGTGGGTTGGGCCGGGATCGGTGCGGTTGTCCTGCTTGGTGGAACGGCCGCCGCGTTCTTTCTGAGCTGCGATGAGGTATGTCGGCAAGGCGAATAGTCCGACCGGCGCTGAGGACGGGCTCGCTTAAGGGGCCGCTTGAGCGGCGGCGTCCTCGCGATCGCGCTCGGCGCGGCTCTTCTTTTTTGCGGCGGTCTTGAGCTGCCCGCAGGCCGCGTCAATATCGCGCCCGCGCGGGGTGCGAACGGGCGCGCTGATGCCGCCTTCAAAGACGATATCGGAAAAGGCCTTGATCCGCTCAGGGGTTGAGCATTCATACTCAGCGCCGGGCCAGGGGTTGAAGGGTATGAGGTTCACCTTGGCGGGCAAGTTGAACTGTTTGAGCAATCGGACAAGTTCGCGCGCGTCTTCGTCGCCGTCGTTCTTGTCTTTGAGCATGACATATTCAAACGTGATGCGCCGCGCGTTTGAGGCGCCGGGATAGTCTGCGCAGGCCTGAAGCAGCTCTTCAATCCCGTACTTCTTGTTGAGCGGAACGATTTCGTCACGCACTTCCTTGGTCACCGCGTGCAAGCTCACCGCCAAGTTTACGCCGATCTCCTCGCCAGCGCGCTCCATCGCGGGGATGACGCCGCTGGTCGACAGCGTTATGCGCCGCTTGGAGAGGCCAAGCCCGTCGCCGTCCATCACCAGGTGAAGCGCATCGCGGACATGGTCAAAATTATAAAGCGGTTCGCCCATACCCATCATCACAATATTGGTGAGCAAACGACCGTCGGCGGTGTACTGGGCGGCGCTCTCATCGTCGGAGAAATCCATCGCACCCTTGGGCCATTCGCCCAGAGCGTCGCGCGCCAGCATAACCTGACCAACAATCTCACCCGGCGTAAGGTTGCGCACAAGGCGCATTGTCCCGGTATGGCAAAAGGTGCAGTTGAGTGTGCAGCCGACCTGGCTGGACACGCACAACGTGCCGCGCGTCTCATCGGGGATGAAGACCATCTCAAAATCGTGGCCGTCATCGGTCTGGAGCAACCATTTGCGTGTGCCGTCCGAGCTGTGCTGCGCTTCCACGATGTTCGGGCGACCGATCACAAAGCGTTCCGCCAGCCAGGGGCGCATCGCTTTGGAGATATCCGTCATCGCGGCAAAATCGGTGACGCCGCGATGATAGAGCCAGTGAAACACCTGTTTGGCGCGCAGCTTGGCCTGGCGCTGGTCCAGTCCGGCTTCCGCGAGCAGCTCGCAAATGCGCGGGCGGGGCAGTCCGATGAGGTCAAGACGACCGTCCGCGCGCGGCGTGATATCACGCGCGACGGGCACCGGGTCGACCTGGCCCGGAATGGTCATGAGGCCGGAAAGATCGGAAGACGTGTCGGACATAATTGGCCGCGCATATAGGCTCGCCAACGCCGTTTGACCACCCGCAGCGCGCACCGCGTGTGCGCAGAAACGAACCTTACTTATCGCTCAACCGCTGTGCGTAATCGCGCGTTCTCAGCCATGGCGCGCCTTCGTAATCTCCACTTCGTCATCGCGGCTCGCGTGTGGTTGGTCGCACCAGCAATGGGAGGTTTTATGATTAAGTATCGCATCTACCTCGTCGCTTTGCCCATTTTTGCGGCGGCGAGCCCGGCTCTTGCGCAAGACGAAGACACCCAATTCACCGGATTTCGGGTGGAAGCCCTCGCTGGATATGACAGCACCGAAGCTGGCAGCTCTGCCCCGGAGGACACCTTGCCCACGGGCGAGGACTCGGTCGATGGCATCGTCCTGGGTGTGGGAATCGGATATGACTACGATTTTGGCACAGTCGTGCTTGGCGGTGAGGCGGAAATCACGTTCACCAGCGCCGACAGCGAGTTTGCCGCCGACACTTTTGAAGGTCTCGACGCGGGCGAACTGTCAAGCAATGGCGAGATATATCTCGGGCTGCGCGCCGGCGCCAATGTAACCGATGACGCGTTGCTCTACATCAAGGGCGGGATCGTAAATTCGCGCATTGACCTTGAATCGAGCATAAATGGCATCCCGATTGACGATGACGTTGACCTCAACGGCTATCGCCTTGGGCTCGGCGGTGAGGTGATGTTCACGCAAAATTGGCTCGTCAAACTCGAATACCGTTACACCAATTTCGAGGAGGGCGAGATCGACTTTGGTGGCGACGTCCCGGATAGCCCGCGCTTTGATATCGACACCGATCGGCACCAAATCGTGCTGGGTGTTGGCTACCGCTTTTGACTGCCCCCCGTTCCAAATGAGCGGTAGCTTAGCGCTCGGGTGCAGGACACCCGGGCGCTTTTTTTTAGCCCTGGGTTGACGCGCATCCCACGAGCGCGGCGTCCATCGCGGTCGCGGCGCCTTCGAGCGCGTAGCGATCGGTGAAGCGGCTTCCATCGGCGGCGGTGGCGGAGACGCTCATCCTTGTGGCCGAGCGCATCGCTGTGATCACGGCGGCGTCCATGGCCTTGTCCTTTGCCCAGGCGTCTTGGCCGCTCGCGATGAGGTCGAAGCGGCGCGTGCCCACCGTGAGGCGCACGCGCGCGTCGTTTGCCAGCGCGCGTGAGAGGCGGACGTGCACTTGCCCGCGCACATTGCGCGATGGCCAGGTGCCGATGCTGGCGTAGCCTTGCGCCGCGCCGCGCTCGCCGCGCGCGGCCCGCACAGCGCTCTGGGCGATCGCGTAACAACGCGGGATATCGGCGTCGCGAAACGCGGCCCACTCGGAATAGACACCAAGGCTGTCTTTGGCCGCAAGCGGCGCTGCAATCAGCGCCATGGTGAGAGCGAGGCTCCTAAGCATAGACTATCGCCATCACTTCCCACTCCTTCGCGCCGCCGGGCAGGCGAACCGTGCGAAGATCGCCGACGCTCGCACCTTTGAGGGCGCGGGATAGGGGAGAGTTCCAGCCGATCCGACCTTCGCTCGCGTTCTGTTCATCGTCGCCCACCAAGGTCACCGTCTGGCGCGCGTCGTCTTCGTCGGCGAGTTCCACGGTCGCACCAAAGAACGCGCGGGTCTTGTCCGGTTGATGCGCCGGGTCGACCACACGGCACGCCTTCATCCGGCGCGCAAGAAAGGCCAGTTCGCGGTCAATCTCGCGCATGCGTTTGCGGCCATAGAGATAATCGCCATTTTCGCTGCGATCGCCATTGCCCGCCGCCCAGCTGACGATCTCGACAATTTCAGGCCGCTCGGTGCCAAGCAGGTGATCATAGCGCGCTTTGAGCGCGGCCATGCCAGCGGGGGTGATCGGCGGGGCGGGTTTCCCAAGAGAAGCAGCCATAACGGGCAAAAGCGTAGAGTTTAGGGCAGGAAGGCGTCAATCCGCCGGGGCAGACCCGCTTTGGCCGGGTACATGTGTGAATAGGTCACCGCGTTGCCCAGTACGCGCATGACGTAGTAGCGAGTCTCGAAATTCGCGGGAATTCGCTCCACCCAGGTGACCCAGTCAATGTCGCCGCGGCGCGGATCGCCGTTGAGCCTCAACCACTGGTTCACCCGTCCCGGCCCTGCGTTATACGCGGCCACGGCCAGCGGATACGCGCCGTCGTAATTGGCGAGCATGCGCTGGAAATAGGCGTCGCCCAGTTCGATATTGTATTGCGGCTTTTCAATCAGATTGGCGCGCAAATATTGTATGCCGAGCTTTCCGGCCTGTTCGCGCGCGGTCCTTGGCATAAGCTGCATGATACCGCGCGCACCGGCGTGGCTGACGCGGGTGCGGTCAAATTCGCTTTCCTGACGGCTGATCGCATGAACCATCGCCCAGTCGAGCACAACAGGCGTGGGCATCGCCGGAAAACCGATCCGTTCCAAACCCTGATAGCCAAGCTCCCCCGCCTTGAAGCCAAGGACAACCGACATTTCGGGAAGGTTTAAGCGTGCAGCGAGGTCGTTCGCCATCAGCATTTCGGTCTCGTTCGAAGCGCTTTCTCCGATCGCCTGGAAAAAGCGCCGCTCGGTCTGCCACTTGCGACGGTCCTCGCCGATCGAAAGGATCGCACGGGCCAGAGGTGTCGCTTCGAAAGCGCGGCGTTGCTCAGGGCTTATCTCAGGCCTCGGAAGCTCGGCAAATTGTGGCATGGGGCGCTGCAACGCCTCCAGAGCGAGCTGCCCATAATAGTAGTCTGGCCATTGCGCAGCGGCTTCGTAAAGGCGCGTTGCCTCGCCCATATCGCCGGCCCGCTGGGCTGCGCGGCCCGCCCAATAGAAGCCTTTGGACCGGGTGAGCGGTGTGCGCGCGGCCTTGCCATAGCGCTCAAACAGGCCCTTTGCCTGATCTCCGCGGCGCAGCTCCCACAGCGCCTTCGTACCGCCCAGCCACATCAGATCGGTGTAGCGATCGCGCAGCGTGAAGGAGCCCTTTGAGATGTCCTGACCCGGTTGGAACAAGTCGTCGATCCGGCTGGCGATGCGCACCGCGCTCGTCGCACTCGACTTCTTCGCGACGCCCAGCATCAGGCCCACCATGGATTCCGCGTCAAGCGCGGGCGCTTTGACCCTGGCGCGGTTGGCGAGGATGGCGGCAGCCTGGCCATAGTCGCGATTGGCGCGATGATAGCTTGCGAGATTGAAGAGGTAGCCTGCGTCCTGATACGCGCTGGTGGGGATCGAGAGCCCGGCATCTTGAGGCCGTGTCCCCGTCACCAGGGAAAGTCGCGCCATGGCCAGCGGTTTGTCTTCCTGAGCCAGGTTCACCATATGGCGCGCGGCGGCTTCGGCGTCGCCCTGCCACAACAACGCATCCATGCGCGCCGCGTGGTCCGCGCCGGTCAGCCGACGGGCGTAAAGGCTCTCCAGCGTAAGCTCCGCGCTCTGCGCCATTTGGCCTCCGCGCCACGCGGCTCGGGCGACATCAAACGCCTCGATGCGGGCCGCGCCCGCCAGCGCCACCGCGTAGCGGGCGCGGCCCGCATTGGTGACGGGCGGCAAAGCGTCAAAGTAGCGCAGCAGATCGGCCCGCGAGGGGGTTTCGACGACCAGCGCGTTCTCCGCTCTTGTGCGGATAAGACGCATGCGCGGGAAATCCGGATACGCCATTGCAAAAGGCGCGTAGTCGAAGAAGCCCAACTGGCGGTTCTTTTGCAACAGCTCCCATTTCGAGATAGCCGCCTGCACCTCGCTGGGCTGTTGGGCAACCAGGCCAGCGCCACCGGCGCTTGGCTCGGACTGGGCCGATGAGGGGGCGCCGAACGCGAGCGCGCCCAAAGTGGCGGCGGTGAGAGCTTTGAATCGCAAATTGCTGACCATGCTGGACATTGTGCCGAAAGGCTCCTTATCAGGCGCTGAACGTGGCTCCGTGTTTTTGCTGGCGAAACACACGGCGCAGCGCAAGCGCGATAAGTGATGGATATAAGGATAACGCAATGTTCAGCGGATCGATTCCCGCTCTGGTGACTCCTTTTCGGGATGGATCGTTCGACGAAGCCGCGTTCCGCAAGCTGGTCGAATGGCAGATCGCGCAGGGCAGCGCTGCGCTGGTCCCTTGCGGCACCACCGGGGAAGCCTCCACTCTATCAAACGCCGAGCATCACCGGGTGATCGAGGTGTGCATCGAGCAGGCCGCAGGCCGCGTGCCGGTGATCGCGGGTTGCGGTTCGAACGACACGATGAACGCCGCTTTGCACATGAACTTTGCGAAGAAGGCGGGCGCGGCTGCGGGACTGTGCGTGGCGCCCTATTACAACCGCCCGAGCCAGGCGGGGTTGATGGCGCATTTCAGCTATCTGGCGGAGCACTGCGCGCTGCCCATCGTGCTCTATAACGTGCCCAGCCGCACCGTCACCGATATCGAAGACGAAACCGTGGTCGCTCTCGTCAAGAAATACCCTCAGCAGATTGTCGCGATCAAGGATGCAAGCGGCGACCTGTCGCGTGTGGCGGACCACCGCATGGGCATCGGGCGCGAATTCTGTCAGCTTTCGGGCAATGATGAATTGTGGCTGCCGCACTCGGCGGCTGGGGGGCGTGGAGCGATTTCGGTCACCGCCAACGTCGCCCCGGCTTTGTGCGCGGAGTTTCACGCCGCGATCGCTGCTAACGAGCTTAAGAAGGCGCGCGAGTTGAACGATCGGCTGTTCCCGCTCCACTACGCGATGTTCTCTGACGCGAGCCCCGCGCCCGCGAAATACGCGCTGAGCCGCGTGCTCGACTATATCGAACCGAGCGTGCGCTTGCCGATCATCGAAGCGAGCGAGGCATCACGCCGCGCGGTGGACGAAGCGCTGGAGCACGCCGGGCTGGTGTGACGCGCGGCGTTTAGTCCGCCGGGTTGTGCCGCTCGACAAAGGCCAGCGTGACATCGAGCATTTCGCGCCGGGTCAGCGCTTGGGAAAGGTAGTGGTCCTCTCCCTCCAGCTCGAGGAACTGATACGGCTTGCCTTTGTCCTTAAGCGCGTCCGCCATCATCGCTGATTGCGCAAAGGGCACCACGGTGTCGTCGCGTCCATGGATCAAGAGGATCGGCGCATCGGCCATGCCCGCATTGTCTACGGGAGAGAGCGCATCGAGGTCGGCATCCTTGCCAAACTGCTTGTCGTAGGAACGGGTGAAGATATCGCGCGCGCCGGTGCGAAAATTGCGCAGCATCGGCTTGAGCTTGGTCACACCGTTGACGGAAACCGCACAGCGGTAGAACCCTTGCTGCAAGGTCACGCCCGCGAGCGCCGCGTACCCGCCATAGCTTCCCCCCACGATACAGGCGCGCTTGGGGTCAACGATCCCGCGCTCAACCAGCGCCATAAGACCATCCGATTTGTCGGTCTGCATCTTCTTGCCCCATTCGCCATCGCCCGCTTCGATAAAGGCGGATCCGCGCCCGGTTGACCCGCGAAAATTGGGTTGCAGCACCGCATAGCCGCGCGAGGCAAACGCCTGCGCCCACCAGTCAAACCGTTCGACATCGTGCAACGTGTGTCCGCCATGGGGCAGGATGACAACGGGTAGGTCCTTTGCTTCGCGCCCTGGCGGAAGCGTTAGGATACCGCGGATTTCCAGGCCATCTTGCGCCTCGTAAGTGATGGTTGAGACCTGGCCGATCGCCATGCCCTGGATCGCTGGGCGCTCAAACCCGATGATCGCGCGCTCGCCCGTCTGGCCGTTAACACGGTACCAGGTTCCGCTGTCGAAATTGCCGCTGGTGCTGGCGATCAGGGTGCTGAAATCGGGCGTAAAGTCGACCACGCGCGAATAAGAGGCAAAGGAGAAAGCATCGATGGTCTGGCCCAGGATCGCCTGCTTGCTTTCATCGGCCATTATCAGCGTGCGGTCAGTCTTGCGCAGACCCAGTATACGCGCGGAGAAGGGCTGGTAGACAAAGCGGTTGATCCGCAATCCGCTCCACAGCTCTTCAGGTGTGCCGCCCGCTTTGGGGACCGCATAATTGCGATATTCGCCCAGCGCGTCGTCATATTCGCGGTAGATGATCTTGGTCCCGGTCGCATCGAACCCGCGCACGATAATGTCGCCGCGCGCTTGCCGGCCACGCGCAACCGTCTTGCCCTGGCTGTTTTCGATCCGCCAATTTCCGTTGGCTGCGTCCAGTTGAAGCTGTGCGCCCACGCGGCCATCGTCGTCGACCACCCAATTGCGCAGGCTGGGATAGTCGTCGGGGAGGCTGACAAGATCGAGCTTGCCGGTCGCGAGATCCACTCCGAACAGCGCCTGCGCGCGATCCAGCAGGACGTTGCGGTCGCCCGAGCGGCTTCCCCGGCGCAGACCGCCAAAAAACCCAACCCAGCGTCCATCAACCTGACGAATGCCGTAATAGCTCGTGATCACGTTCGCGACAGAGGTCTGGTTGGCGAAGATCGAAACCACCTGGCGACGATCATCAAGCGGGATCACATTCCCGCGCAAAAACTCCGCTTTGCGATTGGTGTATTGCCGGGGAAGGCGGCCGGTCTCGGTGCGAAGGACCAGCACAGCCTCCTCACCAACCCATTCGATCTCGCGCACTTTCGCTTCGCCCACGACAAGCTGTTTGACCGGGCTGCCGGTGGCATCAAGAATGGTGATCGCCCGCTCGCCGCGCTGGTTCATGAGTAAAGCGGTGTATGTCCCATAGGGCGAGACAACGGCGTCTTCGACGACAGGAAGCGCGCCGTAGAACTCAAGCGGGACGCTCGGCGTGTCTTGCGCGGCGGCTGGGACCGGAACAAGATATAGAAACGCGCCGGCAAAAGCGGTTAGGATCGGTGCAAGACGCATGATAAACCTTCGAAAATCAGTCAGAGACGAACTTGCCTCGATCTGTTGCCTCTTGGTGACAAGACGCGCAAGCGGCAAGTAAAAGATCATATTGGGCCCCTCGTTCAAACCCGCAGGCACCCTTTGCCAAACCGTCCGACAGCGCCTATGTGCGCCGCCACTATGGCAAAGCCCAAACCCAAAAGCTTCGACAAGCTGAAAACCGTGGCGGAGAATCGCCGGGCGCGTTTTGACTACCATATCGAAGACACTTTTGAAGCCGGGCTGGCCTTGCAGGGCACTGAGGTCAAGGCGTTGCGCGCGGGGGAGGCGACGATCGCGGAAAGCTACGCCGAAGTGCGCGATGCCGAAGTGTGGCTGATCAATTCGAACATTCCCGAATACAGCCACGGCAATCGCCTCAACCATGAGCCGCGTCGCCCGCGCAAGCTTCTTCTGCATGAGCGCGAGATCAACAAGATGTTTGGCGCGGTCGAACGCAAAGGCATGACGCTGGTTCCGCTGTCGATCTATTTCAACGCGACCGGCCGCGCCAAAGTGGAACTGGCTCTTGCCAAGGGCAAACAGGCGCACGACAAGCGCGCCACGATAAAGGATCGCGACTGGAAGCGCGACAAGGCGCGGCTTATGCGGGAAAAGGGGTGATTCTGGCGCAAACAGACCACGCTTTGCGCCATTTGGGTTCTTCAAAGTGCCTATTGCCGCGTTCACGCAATTGTCAGCGCCCGTGGCGTACCCATATGAACGTGACCGTGCCGATATCCCTTTCCATAATGACACTGCAGCCATGCCTTGAGGCCCTTGTTGGACACGTTGGACGGGCGCGCTTGTGAGCACTCAGCCGCTTCCACCGCGCCGCAGCACAAAGATTTCCTGGCGGTCAAAAACCCTCGGGCGGGACCTTATCCGTCGCTATATGCCCTCGCGTGAGCAGATGGCGGGCAACAAATATCTCGCGCCGATTGCCCATCGCTTCCTTTCGCCTGAGCTTTGGCGCTTTACCCGCCGCTCGGTGCCGCGTGGGGTCGCTCTGGGGTTGTTCTCCGCGTTTATCATACCTGTTGGACAGATTTTCCTCGCCGCATTTCTGGCGCTACCGGCTCGCGCCAATGTGCCGCTCGCCACGCTTGTGACTTTTGTGACCAACCCTTTTACACTGGCGTTCTGGGTGGTGATCGCCAACCAGGTCGGTGAAATCGTGCTCAACATCGATCAATCCGTGGGAGCTGCCGCGCGCGAGGAGCTCAGCAGCGGGATGTTCACCTGGGTTGTCGAGTTCTTTGAAATGGCGGCGGTCACAATTTTCGGCTTTCTCGTTATGTCGATTGTGGCCTCGGCGCTTGGTTACGTCGTCTCCGGCTTTGTTTGGCGGTGGTGGGTGACGCGCAAACGGGCAAAACGTCTCAAAGCGATGCAAGAGCGTCTCGACCGGCGGCTTAAGGCGAACTAGATCCACAAGAGACCGTACGACGCGAGAATCGCGGTGATGCCAAAAGCCATCGCACAAAGGACACAGCGCTTGGACAGCGTATATTCGACCGACCCAGGAACCGGCCCCTTAAGCCGGGCCGCACCCCTAACGTGGGGCGCGCTTGCGCTGGGGCTGGTGGTAAGCGTGGGTCTGGTCTTCACGATTACGTCCGATCTGACGCTCACGGCCGTGTTCGGGCTTGGCACTGTTGTCTTGCTTGGCGGGGTCTTCGCCTTCGAACGCGCGCGCGCCGTGCCGATCGAATCCGCCACATCTGCGCCCGACTGGTCGGTGACAGTGGCCGCAATCGAAGGCGAGGGCGTGCCGCGCGATGTCGCGGTCGTGATCACCGATCGGGCCAACCGGATGGTCTGCGCCAACAGCGCCTATGTCGAGGCCTTTGGAGTGGCGAGCGCTCCGCCGCAGATAGCCCTGGAACGCGACGGGCTTGAGGCCTTGAGCAAAATCGCGCGCGACGCCTGGCGCGATGGGTTCGCGTCGCTTGAGAGGCTTCCGGGGCTCGCACCCGATGATCGCGACTGGAGCGTTAGGGCGCTGCGGGCCGGGCGCGGCGAAGATCACCTCATCTGGCGCTTTTCGCTGTTGGCTGTCGAGAAGGAATCACGGCTTGAGGCGCTCGACCTCACGGGCCCCTATGGCGAGATGCTAAGCCGAGCTGGGATTGAGACGGTGATCACCAGCGCGGATGGGACGATCCGATCGGTCAGCGCTGGCTTTGCAGAGCGCGCTGCGGGCGATTCTTCGGCGACCCTGGCCGGACAGGATTTTGTGTCGCTGTTGCGCTCCGACGATCGCGATCGGCTGTTCTTTGCGCGTGAGGGACGCGGAGGCAAGCCGCAGACGCTGATCGATGTTGCGCTGGAAGAACCCGGTGCCGAAGGATACGCGCGAGCCGATGAGAGCTCCACCTTGATGCTTCTTATCGATAGCGGGGTCGGAATTGGCAGCGGCTGGGACGGTTCGAGCCAGGCCGGTGTGGCCCAGCTGGATGCGCTGTTGGGGCAATTGCCGCTGGGTTTGGCGATGACGGATCGCGACGGCCGGTTTCTGTTTGGCAACGAGGCGTTCTTGCGTTCGGTTGATCGGGAGTCGCGCGGGCTTCCGGCTTTTCCGACCGATTTGGTTGTGCAGGAAGACAAAGCCGCCTTGTCGGATGCGGTGCGACGGCACGGGCGGGGCCCCGCAACGAGCGGAGATATGGCGGTTCGCCTTGCGCACCAGCCGGGCGAGCCGGTCTCTCTGGGATTGGCGGGCGTGAGAGGCCTTGGGCAAGCGTCTGTGCTCATCAGCCTTGCCGATTCCAGCGAAGAAAACCAGTTGAAGCGTCAGGTTGCGCAAGCGACCAAAATGCAAGCGGTTGGCCAGCTTGCCGGCGGCGTGGCGCACGATTTCAACAACGTGCTGACCGCGATTATCGGCACCTGCGATCTTATGTTGCTGCGCCACACGCCGGGCGACAGCGACTACGACGATATTCAGCAGATTCAGGCGAACTCGAACCGGGCCGCGGCTCTGACCCGCCAGTTGCTGGCCTTCTCACGCCAGCAGACTTTGCGACCCGAAGTGCTGCAATTGCCCGATGTGGTCAGTGAGGTCAGCCCGCTGATCAAGCGTCTTTTGGGCGAGAAGATCAGCTATTACGTCCAGCATGATCGCAATTTGGGGCCGGTGCGCGCCGATCCGCAGCAACTCGAACAGGTTATCATGAACCTCGCGGTGAACGCGCGCGACGCGATCAACTCCAACGGGCCACGTTACGGGGCGGCCACGGGTCGGATATCGCTGCTTACGCGCAGCCTCCAGGCGACTGAAGTGATCCAGCTCGGATCCGAGGTGTTGCCCGCCGCAGACTACACCGTGTTGATCGTTCAGGACACCGGAGGGGGCATCCCCCCCCATGCCTTACCCAAATTGTTCGAACCTTTCTTCACCACCAAGGAGCAGGGCAAGGGCACGGGGCTTGGCCTGTCAACCGCCTACGGTATCGTAAAACAGTCGGGTGGCTTTATCTTCGCGGACAACGTGACCGATAGCGATGGCAAGTCCACCGGAGCGCGTTTTACAATTTACTTCCCGGTCCATCGCGGAGAGGCGCCCCGCAAGAAGGAAGCGCCCGCTCCGGTTTCGTCCGATTGGTCGGCCGGTGGACGGGTCTTGCTCGTCGAAGATGAAGATATGGTGCGCGCCGTTGCGGAACGGGCCTTATCGCGCGCCGGATATCAGGTCACGGCGTGCTCTGGCGGTGAAGAGGGCTTGGCTGCCCTAGCCGAAGGGAGCGAATTTGATCTGGTGGTAAGCGATGTCGTCATGCCCGGGATGGATGGCCCTGCCATGGTCCGCGCGATCCGGCAGAAGCGCCCTGACATGCCGATCCTTTTCATGTCGGGATACGCCGAAGAGCAATTGCGCAAGGAGATCGACATTCCTGACATGCATTTTATCGCCAAGCCTTTCAGTGTTTCGGCCATCGGGGACAAGGTTTCCAGCGTTATGCAGCGGGCGAAAGCTGGCGAGGTGTAGGAGGCTTTCAGCGTATCTGAGCGTCTTTGGCCCGTTCACTTTGGATACACGCGCCGCTCGGAATATGTCGTCTCAGACGCTTTGGGAGGGGAGCCTATGATTACAATTCAACGCATTCGGCCGATTTGTGTTGCGACTTGTTCGGCGCTGGCGCTGCTGACCGCCTCGGCGTCGGCGCAGTCAGTGCCCGACCCCAGCGAAACCCAGCAAGGCGACGTTTCGGTCACGATCTACAATGGCAATCTGGCGCTCGTTCAAGATGTTCGCCAACTCGACATTGCGCGCGGTGAGAGCCGCATCGAGTTTCCCGATGTTTCGGCCAATATCCGACCCCAGACGTTGAGCTTCTCGGCGCCGGACACAACGATCATCGAGCAGAACTTCGATTACGATCTCCTGACCCCCACCAAAATGATGGAAAAAGCCATTGGCCAGACGGTCACGCTTTTGCGGACCAATCCTGCAACGGGCGTCGAGATGACCGAGCGAGCGAAGGTGCTTTCGACCGCTGGCGGCGTCGTTGTTCAGATTGGCGATCGCATAGAGGTTCTGCGCGATGACGGATTGCCGGTGCGCGTCATCTTTGACCAGGTGCCTCCCAATTTGCGCGCGCGTCCAACGCTCTCTGTACGACTTGACAGCGGCCGGTCGGGAACCCGGCCGGTTTCCTTGCGCTATCTGACAGCCGGGCTGGGATGGAATGCGGATTATGTAGCGCTGTACAACGAAGGCGACGGTTCGATCGACATGCAAGGCTGGGTCACGCTGACCAACAATTCGGGCACCACCTTCCACCAGGCCGATGCGCTGCTGGTGGCGGGCAATCCCAACGGGCAAGGCGGGCGCGGCTTTGGCAATCGCGGCATGACGCGCGCTGGGACTGAGAGTGCGGACCGTGAACGCTTGGGCGATTTCTACCTGTATCCCATCGCTGGTCGCACCACGATCGCCAACGCGCAGACCAAGCAGGTGAGTTTCCTCGATGTCCAGGGCGTGCCCGCGCGCAAGATCTATTCGATTGGCGTTGGCTGGCAGCAAAACGACCAGACACCGCGCAATGTCGCAAGCGCAATCGCCTTCTCCTCCTCGCGCGATCAGGGGCTGGGCGACGCTTTGCCAGCGGGCACGGTGCGCTTCTACCAGCGCGACAGTCAGGGCACTCCGCAATTTATCGGCGAGAACAGGATCAACCATACGCCGATGGGCAGCGAATTGTCGCTTGTCACAGGCGATGCGTTTGACATCACTGTCCAGGCCGAAGTCGAAAAGCGCGAGAGGATCACTGAGAGCGAATGGGTGAAGAGCGAACGCTTTCGGGTCTACGATAAGAATGACGACCTTGTCGCGCGCGGTGAGACAGAGCGCAGGCGCAACACCGTCTATTACCGCACCACCATGCGATACACGCTCACCAACGCCAAGGATGAGCCGATTGAAGTCAAGCTCACTCAGAACGGGCTTGGCCGCTATTGGTGGGCCTATGATTACCGCGTGGTGAGCGAGGATATCGAAGGCGAGCAAAAGAATTACGCCGCGCGCGACTACACCATTCCCGTGCCCGCAGAGGGCGAACGCGTGATGCGCGTCACCTACGAGACCCGCTGGTAAGCGCGCAGGGGAAGGGCCGGGCTATGCGGGTTGCCGCTTTCCTGATCGCTCTGTGCGCCGCTTGCGCCGCGCCCATGGCGCAGGCGCGCGAAGTGGTCGATGCCTCAGCGCCGAGCGATCTCTCGGTGACGATCTACCGCGACCCATCGCGCTATGCCGATGAGGAAATGGAGCGCGACAACCCTCAAGGCTTTGCCATGATCAGCGAGACCCGCACGGTCACGCTGCCCGCGGGCGAATCGACCATCCGCTTCATCGGCGTCGCCGAAGGCATGGTCGGCGTCAGCGCAATTGTCACCGGGCTACCGGGCGGCACGATTGAGAAAAACCGCAACGCTGAACTGCTCTCCCCCGCCGCTCTGGTCAACGGCGCGCTGGGCAACCGAGTGACGATCACGCGCGGCAATCCGGCCACGGGCGAAGCGGTAAGCGAAGACGCGATCGTGCGCACGCGTGCGGATGGGGGACTGGTGCTGGAGAGCGCTGCGGGCTTTGAAGCGGTGCGCTGCGCCGGGCTGCCGGAAAAGCTCACCTTCAACCGCGTGCCCGACGGCCTCTCGGCCAAGCCCGTCTTTTCAGTCGACACCCGCTCGGAGACCGGCGGGACCTATGAGGTTGTTCTGACCTACATCTCCTGGGGGTTCGACTGGCAGGCAAACTATGTCGCAAATCTGGGTGAGAAGGGGCGCGGCGGCGAGTTTTCGATGCAATGGCTCAGCTGGCTGACACTGCTTAACGATAACGACCAAAGCTTTGAAAACGCGACGCTGCAAATTGTGGCGGGCGAGCTCAATATTGAGAGCGACTTCGAAGAGCTGGCCGAGGCGCCAGTTGCGCGGCCTTTGCGTTTGACGTGCTATCCGATCGGCAGCACCGCGCTCGGATCGCCAGTGCGCGATTATCGCCAGGAGCTGGCGATGCCGCCTCCGCCTCCAGCTATGGCGATGATGTCGGACCAGATTATCGTAACCGCGCAGCGCCGATCTTCCACGATTCAGGAAACGCCTCTCGCGGTGCAGGCTCTGACAGCTTCGGAGGAAAACCTGGGAGATCTCAAGCTCTTTCGCGCACCTGCACGCGTCAATGTGTCGGCCAAGGGGCTCAAACAAGTCGCGTTCCTGAACAAGAGCGCGGTAAAAGGCCGGTATCTCTACATCGCCGATTGCGACCCCTACGATTGGTATGGCGATATAGAAGAGCCCTATTCCACCGACGTCTATCTGGTGACCAAGAACGAGGAGGAGAAGGGGCTGGGCCAGTCGCTGCCGCAGGGCGCGATGAACGTGTTTGAGCCCACTTCGCGCGGCGCTCAGCTAGCAGCCTCGACCGATCTGCGCGACTTTGCGGTGGGGCAGGATATCGAGCTGTTTCTCGCTGAAAGCGCGCAAGTGTTCTCCACCTGCGCGCGTGAGGCAGAGCGGCGCTTTGACGATGAGGGCCGCAAGTGGACCAAGATGCGCGTTGAGCTGACCAATGCGAATCGCCACGAGGTCCGCGTGCGACTTCGGCTTGCGCCATCGGGAGATTTTGACGTGCGATTTTCTGGCAAGAGGGTCCGGGTCAAGAACGGCTATGACAGTGTGGAACTGCGGATTCCGGCCAATTCCACGCGCGAGTTCGACTGGAAATTGCGATCCTTTTACGCCGAATGATGCGCGTGTAGGAAAAATTTCGTTCCACTCTTGTTCCAAAAGAACAAATGCGATACATACTGCGTATCGGAACGGAAATAGCCCGGTTAAAAACCTGTAATCCGACCTAGGAAACGCAAGGAGGTCATGCGATGGCTACGCAGCTGAAGTTGGTAGAAAAGGGTAAGGAAGTGGACCGTCAAAAGGCTCTCGATGCAGCGTTAGCGCAGATTGATCGCGCTTTCGGTAAGGGTTCGGCGATGAAGCTGGGCTCGAAAGAGGCGATGCAGGTTGAATCGATTTCGACCGGTTCGCTCGGTCTCGATATTGCGCTTGGCATTGGCGGCCTTCCCAAGGGGCGCGTGATCGAAGTGTACGGGCCCGAAAGTTCGGGCAAAACAACGCTGGCTCTGCACGCTATTGCAGAGGCCCAAAAGGCTGGTGGCACGGCGGCTTTTGTCGACGCTGAACACGCTTTGGATCCTGTTTACGCCAAGGCGCTTGGCGTTGATATTGATGAACTCATCGTCTCGCAGCCCGATACGGGCGAACAGGCGCTGGAAATTACCGACACTCTCGTGCGCTCGAACGCGATTGATGTGTTGGTGGTCGACTCGGTCGCGGCGCTTGTCCCCCGCGCCGAAATTGAAGGCGAGATGGGCGATAGCCATGTCGGCCTTCAAGCGCGGCTCATGTCCCAATCGCTGCGCAAGCTGACCGGGTCGATCAACCGTTCGAAGTGCATGGTGATCTTCATCAACCAGCTGCGCATGAAGATCGGCGTTATGTACGGCAATCCGGAGACAACGACGGGCGGCAACGCGTTGAAGTTTTACGCCAGTGTGCGTCTCGACATTCGCCGCACCGGCCAGATCAAGGATCGCGACGAGGTGATCGGCAACGCGACCCGCGTCAAAGTGGTCAAGAACAAGGTTGCTCCGCCCTTCAAGCAGGTCGAATTCGACATCATGTATGGCGAAGGCATCTCCAAGATCGGGGAAATCCTCGACCTTGGCGTCAAAGCGGGCCTGGTCGAGAAATCGGGCAGCTGGTTCTCTTACGACAGCATCCGCATCGGTCAGGGCCGCGAGAATGCGAAGACTTACCTGAAGGAAAACCCAGAGATTTGCGATCAATTGGAAGCCGCCATTCGCGGTAAAACCGATGAGGTCGCCGAGGAAATGATGACGGGTCCGGACGCGGAATCCGACAGCTGATCCTTAAGCGAGCGCCTTACCTTGTGCTTGGGGCGCTCGGAAAACCGGAACACCGGCGTCAGGTGCGCTTTCTTCCCCGAGAAAGCCCACTTGGCGCCGGTTTTTCGTTTGCGTCTGGCGCTGTCTTTGAACGCCTGGACGTGGTGTTTTTGGTGAAACACGTTCCTTTTGTGTCATGAAGGCTGAACGCTTCGGCTTGTCGCTGAGGTCGCGATTGCCTAACTGCACTTCACCATGACTTCGATGAACGACATCCGGCGCTCCTTTCTCGACTTTTTCAAGGGAGCCGATCACGCAGAGGTGCCCAGCGCGCCGCTGGTTCCGTATAACGATCCCACGCTGATGTTCGTGAATGCAGGCATGGTCCCCTTCAAGAACATGTTCACCGGGCTCGAAACGCCGCCCGCGCCGCGCGCCACGTCTTCGCAAAAATGTGTACGGGCCGGAGGCAAGCATAACGATCTCGACAATGTCGGCTACACAGCGCGCCACCACACATTCTTTGAGATGCTCGGCAATTTCTCGTTCGGAGATTATTTCAAGGAGCAAGCGATCGAGAACGCCTGGACCTTGCTGACTAAGCAATGGGGTCTTGACCGCGATCGCCTGATCGCCACGGTCTATCATACAGACGAAGAGGCCTTCGATCTGTGGCGCAAGATTGCGGGCCTGCCCGAGGACCGAATTATCCGAATTGCGACCAACGACAACTTCTGGTCGATGGGGGAAACCGGGCCATGCGGGCCGTGTTCGGAGATTTTCTACGATCACGGCGATCACATATGGGGCGGCCCGCCGGGATCGCCTGACGAAGACGGGGATCGCTTTGTCGAAATCTGGAACCTCGTTTTCATGCAGTTCGACAGCCAGGCCGACGGCACGCGGCTCGATCTGCCCAAACCCTCGATCGATACCGGCAGCGGCCTCGAACGCGTCGCGGCGGTCATGCAGGGGGTGCACAACAATTACGATATAGACACCTTCAAGACGTTGATCGGGGCGAGCGAACAGCTCACGGGCGTTGCCGCGCGGGGTGATCACCTCGCAAGCCATCGGGTGATCGCCGACCATTTGCGCTCCACGAGTTTTCTGATGGCGGATGGCGTCCTCCCATCGAACGAAGGACGCGGCTATGTGCTTCGCCGAATTATGCGCCGGGCCATGCGGCACGCGCACTTGCTGGGAGCAAGCGAACCGCTCATGCACCGCCTTGTCTCGAGCCTGGTAACGGAGATGGGGCAGGCCTATCCGGAGTTGGTCCGTGGGCAGGCGCTGATTGAGGAGGTCTTGCTGCGCGAAGAGACGCAGTTCCGCAAAACGCTCGAAAAAGGGCTCAAGCTTCTTGATGAGGCGACCGGCGATATGAGCGAGGGCGGTGAGCTCGACGGGGAGACAGCGTTCAAGCTCTACGACACTTACGGGTTCCCCTATGACCTTACCGAAGACGCGCTGCGAAGCCGCGGCATCGGCGTCAATCGCGGCGGTTTTGACGCGGCGATGACCCGTCAAAAAGAGGCAGCCCGCGCGGCGTGGAAAGGCTCGGGCGAGGCGGCTTCGGAAGAGGTCTGGTTCGACATTGCCGACCGCGAAGGCGCCAGCGAATTCACGGGCTACAGCGCTGTCTCGGGCGAAGGCACGGTCGTGGCTATCGTGAAGGACGGCGCCGAGGTTGCTCGCGCAAGTCCAGGCGAAAGCGTGCCCATCCTGGCCAATCAGACCCCCTTTTACGGCACGAGTGGCGGCCAGACCGGTGACACGGGCGCGATCACCTCGCTCGATGGATTGGCCGCCAGGGTGACCGACACCACCAAGCCACTCGGCCGGCTGCACGCGCATCACGCGGAAGTGGAAGCGGGCGAATTGGCGGTGGGCGACACGGTTCAGCTGACGGTTGATGATGAGCGCCGGACCGCGATCCGCGCGAACCACTCTGCCACGCACCTCGTGCACGCGGCCCTGCGCAACCGTCTCGGCGGGCATGTGACCCAAAAGGGCTCGCTGGTGGCCGAAGATCGCCTGCGGTTCGACTTCTCGCACCCAAGCGCGCTGACCCAAGAGGACGTCGCGGCGATCGAGCGCGAAGTGAACGCCGAGATCCGCGCTAACGAAACCGTCTCAACCCGCTTGATGAGCCCGGATGACGCGGTCGAAGCGGGCGCTTTGGCGCTGTTTGGCGAAAAGTATGGTGAAGAGGTGCGCGTGCTATCAATGGGCCGCAAAGGCGAGGGTGGTCGCACCTATTCGGTTGAGCTTTGTGGTGGGACTCATGTCCGGGCCACGGGCGATATCGGCGTCTTTCGGATCGTCAGCGAAAGCGCGGTGTCATCCGGTGTGCGCCGAATAGAAGCGCTTACCGGAGAGGCGGCGCGGGATTGGCTCGTTGCGCGCGAAGACGCGCTCAAGGCCACGGCGAGCGCCATTCGCGCAACCCCAGACGAAGTGCCCGCCAGAGTGCTTGCCTTGCTTGATGAGCGCAAGAAGCTTGAGAAAGAGCTGGCTGACGCCAAAAAGGCTCTTGCTCTGCGTGGTGCCGCTGGTGCGAGCGCTTCGGGGCCGTCTGGCGCGGGCGATGTGGAAATCGCCGGCGTGACCTTCAGCGGACAAGTCCTGGATGGCTTGAGCCCCAAGGAATTGCGCCCGCTTCTGGACGAGGCAAAGACCCGGCTTGGTTCGGGTGTGGCGACTATCGTGGCGGTCAACGATGGAAAGGCGGCTATCGCGGCGGCTGTGACCGACGATCTCACCGATCGCTTCAGCGCAGTTGAGCTCGTTCGCGCGGGTGTCTCGGCGCTTGGAGGAAAGGGCGGAGGTGGCCGCCCAGACATGGCGCAGGGCGGAGGTCCCAACGCGGCTGAGGCTGATGCGGCTCTCTCGGCGGTGAAAGACATGTTAAGCGCTCAGGGTTAGCCATAGCCCGCCCGCAGAAGTTGGCCTGATGGTTTGCGTAAAGGCGCCGTGGCCTACACCTTCGAGGTTGTGAGTTTCGGCTTTTTGGATAGGCCGCCCTCGGTTTCAAGCCGTTCGCGGTATTCGTCACGCTTTTCGTGGATCGACACGATCACGGGCCCCATCGGAACTCCGATATCGACGAGGACGGCCTCAGAAAGCTGCAGCGAACTCTCAAGGTTCTCCGGCACAGCGTGGCTGGCACCGGCGCGGTATAAAGCGGCGGCGTGATCGGTGTCGCGCGCCCGCACAACGATCAGTAATTCGGGGTAAGCGGACCGCAGCTTGCTGACCAAACGCTGGGCCAAGACGGGCTCGTCCATGGTCAACACCACCGCAGGCGCCTGTTCGACACCAAGACGCGACAGCGCGTCGCCGCGCGCTGCGTCACCGAAGAGGGCGCGATAGCCGGCGCGATTAGCGGCTGAGACGGTGTCTGGATTGGAATCAAGGATCACGTAAGGCTGTTGATGCTTTGCCATCATATCGGCGATCAACAATCCCACGCGCCCGCCGCCGATTATGATCGCTCGCGCCTCATCCGCATCCTCGTCGTCGTCGGGCATTTCGGGTGTGGGTTCGACCCGGCGCGCGCTCCCGCGGCCCAGCAACGCAAGAAGGGGCGTTACGGTCAGGCCAATGGCGGTCACAATCTGCCAGAACTGCGCCGTCTGTTGGTCCACCACCAAGGCCGACGTTGCCGCAGCAAGCACGATCAGGGTTGTCTCGGAAGGGCTGGCCATAAGCACTCCGGTCTCCGCCGCAGTGCTGCGCCGCGCGCCCATAAATCGCAACAGCAGGCCGGTTATAATCGCTTTGAACACCAAGACACCCAGAACGGCCACAGTGAGCTCACCCAGCATGCTCCAGATTGTGCGCAGATCAATGCTCATCCCGACGGTGATCAGAAACACGCCCAGCGCCAGGCCTTTGAAGGGCTCGATGATGCTCTCGATCTCACCGTGATACTCGGTTTCCGCGATCAAGAGGCCGGCTATCAACGCACCCACGATGGGAGAGAGGCCCGTTGCCCCCGTGACCAGGCTTGCCCCGATGACGACCAGCAATGTTGCGGCGAGGAACAACTCGGGGCTCTTGGTTCGCGCGGCTTGGCTGAACAAGCGAGGCAGAGCGACGCGGCCAAGCACAAGGAGAAGCGCCACCACCAGACCGCCCTGCCAGAGGGTTGTCATCAGTCCGCTCATGCCATCGCCTTGGGCGTTGGGCGCCAGCGCGCCAAGGATGAAGATGATCGGGACAATCATGATGTCCTCGAACAGCAGCATCGACAGCGCAGCGCGTCCCACCGGCGATTTGGTCCCCGAAATCGGCAGCACGATCGCGGTCGATGAAAAGGCAAGCGCAAAACCCAGGGCAAGCGCTCCGGTTTGGTCCATCCCGTTGGAGAAGTGGAGGAAAGCCGCCGTGGAAGAGCCGATGATCAGCAGCTCGAGCGAGCCCAGTCCAAAGACGAGTTTTCGCAACTGCCACAAACGGTTGAAGCTCAATTCAAGCCCAATGGCAAAGAGCAGCAGGATGATCCCGAAGTCGGCAAAGGGTGCAAGCCTATCGGGGTCGGATATTGTGACAGAGGCAATCCAGGGGGTCGTGTCGCCAAGCGAGCCGATCCCCAGCGTCACCAGTATTCGATCGGAGAAGCGCACCAGCGAGGGCGCGGATTCGCCCAAGGTGTTTAGGCCGTATGGGCCCACGAGAATGCCGATCAGAATGAAGCCGATCACCGGCGTCACCCGGAACCGCGCGAAGACGGGGATCACGATCCCGGCCGCGCCCAAGATCACCAGCGTGTCTTTGACTTCTGATGTTATGGTGAGTTCGCCAGCCATGCGGCTGCGTTAGCGCGACGCCGAGTTTGTGTCACCCCGCATGGTGCACTGCACAATAAAACGGTGGCCAATCTGTGAAAGGCCGCCGTCCCTGTTTTTCGTCGGATTACACTCTCTTAAGTCAGGCCCAGTTGGCCATTTCCTTTTCGAGATTCTCTACGATCGCCTCGAAGAATTGCTCAGTGGTGAGCCAGTTTTGGCCCGGACCGATCAGAAGCGCCAAATCCTTCGTCATCGAACCGCTTTCGACCGTTTCGATACAGACCCGCTCAAGCGTTTCGGCAAACTTCACCACGTCGGGCGTCTCGTCGAACTTGCCGCGATACATCAGGCCTCGGGTCCAGGCGAAGATCGACGCGATCGGGTTGGTTGACGTCGCTTTGCCCTGCTCGTGCTGGCGATAGTGGCGGGTGACCGTTCCGTGAGCCGCTTCCGCTTCGACGGTCTTGCCATCCGGGGTCATGAGGACTGATGTCATAAGGCCGAGCGAGCCAAAGCCTTGCGCAACGGTGTCCGACTGCACGTCACCGTCGTAGTTCTTACACGCCCACACGAACTTGCCCGACCACTTGAGCGCGGAGGCGACCATGTCGTCGATCAGGCGGTGTTCGTAGTGAATGCCGGCCTCTTTGAAGCGCGCTTCGAATTCGGCTTCGTAGATCTCCTGAAACAGGTCTTTGAAGCGACCATCATAGGCTTTCATAATGGTGTTTTTGGTCGACAGGTAAACCGGCCAGCCGCGATCGAGCCCATAGTTCATGGAGGCGCGAGCAAAGGCGCGGATCGAATCGTCAAGGTTGTACATCGCCATCGCGACGCCGGAGGATTCGAAGCGATAAACGTCGAGATCGAGGATCGCACCATCGTCGCCTTCGTAGACGAGGCGCAGCTTGCCCGGGCCCGGGATCAGCGTGTCTGTGGCGCGGTATTGGTCGCCAAAGGCGTGACGACCGACCACGATCGGATCGGTCCAGCCCGGCACCAGACGCGGCACGTTGTCAATCACGATCGGTTCGCGGAAGACAACCCCGCCAAGGATGTTGCGGATTGTGCCGTTGGGCGAACGCCACATTTTCTTGAGGTCAAACTCTTCAACGCGCGCTTCGTCCGGCGTGATCGTGGCGCATTTGACGCCCACGCCGAATTCCTTGATCGCGTTGGCCGCGTCGACCGTGATCTGATCGTCGGTCTCGTCGCGCTTTTCGATCGAAAGGTCGTAATATTTCAGGTCGACGTCGAGATAGGGCAGGATCAGCCGCTCGCGGATCCATTGCCAGATGATCTTCGTCATTTCGTCGCCGTCGAGCTCGACAACCGGGTTTGTGACCTGAATTTTTTGCATGAGAAGTGTCCCGCCTTCCTTGGTGCGATTGGCGGCGCGGCTTTAGGGGGGCACGCGCGCATCCTCTACTGTGTGATAAGATCCCTGCGGCGGGCTTTAGCAGAGGCGGGGCGCTGTGCAAGCCGGGCTTCGCGGGTTTTTGCGAGTCACTTGCAAACCATTCGGATCAGGTTGACGCGCAAAGAAAAAGCCCGCCGGAGGGGCGGGCTCTTGATCCGGAACTCCCCGGAAAACCGATGGTGGGCGTACCAAGATTTGAACTTGGGACCCCTACGATGTCAACATAGTGCTCTACCCCTGAGCTATACGCCCCAACCATCGAATGGCCGCGCCAAAACCGAAAGCTTTGTCGAAGCGGAGCGGCCCATTAACGCAGGCCCCGCAGCTGTGCAAGCGATTCGAGCCGCTTTTCGCAATCCGGCAAAGTGTCGCTTAGACGCGGGCTTCGCGCTGCTCCTCAAAGACACGCTCAACTTCAAGCACGAGGTCGCGCAAGTGGAACGGTTTCGAGAGAACTTTGGCCGCCGGCTGTTCGCGGCTGGCCCGCAGCGAGACGGCGGCAAAGCCTGTGATGAACATCACTTTGGTGCTGGGGCTGATCTCAGCGCAGCGCTGGGCTAGCTCAATCCCATCCATTTCCGGCATCACGATATCGGAAAGCAGAAGGTCGAAACGCTCGCTTTCCAAAAGGGGAAGGGCGTCTGTCCCGCGGTCCACGGTCTCGACTCGGTAACCTGCGTTGGTCAGCGCCCGGGCGAGGTAAGCGCGCATGGCTTCTTCGTCCTCGGCAAGCAGGATTCGCGGAGCGTTCGTCTCTGTCATGGAAAGCGTGTTAGCAGGTCCCACTTAAGAAATCTTATCTTGTGGGCCTCGTTTGTGGCCAGGTGCGATTTTCTGTCCCGGCCACGGCTAAGATCGGCGCTTTGCGCGGCGCTCAATCCGCAAGCCAAGCGGCGCGTATCGGGCTTTGACTTATCGTTTGAAACAGGGCAGCACGAAAAGGTGAGAACAGTTCGCAGCGCCCGTTCGATGTCCCGCTCGCTCAGCGCGTACCCGCTTGGGACGGAGGTCTTCACCGTTTCCGGGGGCAGAGTGCCAGCAAAAGAGGCCGCGGCGGATTGCGGACCGGCTTTTACCCACGCGGCTCCCCGCTCTATGCCGTTGCCGGTTCTTATTGCGGTTCCTCACGCGGGGCGCGCTTACCCCGACCATGTCCTGGCCGGATTTCGCGATGAGGAGTTGTGCCAGCTTCGCTTGGAAGATCGCTTCGTTGATCAGCTTGGCGTTGCGATTGCCAAGTCAACGGGAACCGGGGTGTTGCTTGCCCACGCGCCGCGCGCGATGCTCGATCTGAACCGGGCGCACGACGATATCGACTGGGAGATGATCCAAGGGGCGCGCCGCCGGAGTTCGGCGCCGCGGACACATTCCGGCAAGCGGATGGGCAGCGCCAATCGCCGCGCTCGCAGCGGCCTTGGTCTGGTTCCGCGCCGCTTGCCTGGCTTTGGTGAGATCTGGCGCGGGCTCCTGCCGCGAGAGGAGCTCGACGCGCGCATTGATCACATACACCGACCGTATCATGACTTTCTGCGGTGCGAATTGGAGCGTATCCGCGATGCGTGGGGAGCCGCTTTGTTGATCGATCTCCACTCGATGCCTCCATTGCGTCGGCAACTGGGCCATGATCGCGCCCCTCAAATCGTTGTTGGCGATCGCTTTGGCGCGTCTTCCGGGGCCAATCTTGTGTCGAGAGCGTTTCGCTACCTTGAAGCAAGTGGGTATGAAGCGGCGCACAATCGGCCTTACTCAGGGGGCTATGTCCTCGATCGGCACGCGGCTCCGTCGCGTGGGATTCACGCGCTGCAAATCGAGGTTTGCCGTTCGGCCTATCTGGATGAGCGTTTTGCGGAAGTTTCGAGCGGTCTGGATCCGCTTGCCGCGATGCTTGCAGGCCTTGTCCGCGAACTTGGCGCCGAGACCGCTCGCCTTGCTAATGGCGGACGCCTTGACGAGGCGGCCGAGTAGTCCGGCCCCTCCCAAACGCCTCGCTATGAAAAAACCACCTCGCGCATAGGTGCACGAGGTGGCCAAGGTTCAGGGAGTCCCACTCCTTCGCCAGAAGCGGGTCGGAACGGTCAATGAGGGGGTACCGCTCACATTGATCAAGATAGGATGCGACCTGGTCTTTTCAAGCCGACCAGGCCGCGTAGTGATACTTAGGTTCGCGAGGAAAACGCTAACCGCCGATTAAGAGCTTGGCTCAGCCCGCGGCGCCGTTTGCAGCGGGCGCTGGCACCTTGCCTTGCGCCGATTGACGCTCGAACAGGCGGCGCATCAGGTTCATGGAGAACAGGTGAGCGTGGATCAGCATGATCATGCCGTTCTTGTTGAGCGCTTCAAGCGTTTCGGTTGGGAGTTCGCGCAGCTTGTTTTCATCAACCATGCGGAAGCCGCGATAGACAAACGGCTTGTCCGGGGCGTCCGAACGCGTGATCGCAATCTCCCCGTCCATCAGAATGTCGAGCTTTTTGAGCTCTTCGAGGAAAGCGCGGGTGCGCTGACCCGATTCTTCGAACTTCTGGCAGAACTCCAGAACGCCCTTGGTGTAATCGGTTGGCTCACCCTCGCCGGTGAAGAGCGCCTGGCCGGTTTCTTGCTTTGCGATCACGCTGGCGGTCGGATCGAAGCAAAGCGACATGTCATCCGACCCCTGCTGCAGCTTGGCGAGGATAAAGGGGTAGCGGCGAATATACGCCGGCACGTAAACATCAGCGACCATCTTTCCGTCATCGCCAATGAAGGTGTTTACGCCCTCGTTAAGGCCAAACAGCGCGATAGGGAGAGGATTGTCCCCCGCGGTGAAGACGATTGGATAGTTGCGTTGCGCGTCGACGAACTCGTCAATAGTCAGCGGGATCGCGTGCGTTTCGGCAAGAAAACTCGCGTCATCAAAAGTGCCGACTGACCAATCCCCATGCTCTTTGCTGTTGAGGGGAAGCAGGTCTTTGTAAAACAGCGGAAGTTGCGGCTGCGGCGCGGTGGCCATGTGGTGTCTCCGAAAATTTGGAAGATGATGAAACTCTGAAAAATCCGTGGGCGTTACCTGTGGGGGTATCAAAGCGCCACTTGGGTCTTTTCTCCCGGTATCACCGAACGAGCCGCGCCTTAGGCCGGTTCGCGTGTCGGTGCAAGCCGCGCCGGACTTTGCCCAGACCTGCGGGTGTTACTCTGGCGGAATGAGTTTCCCGGGATTGAGAATACCGAGCGGATCGAGCGCCTGTTTGACGCGGCGCAAGATGGTCAAGGCGGCCGGATCGCCAAGACGTCCGAGTTCGTCGACCTTCATTTGGCCAATGCCGTGTTCCGCGCTGATCGAGCCACCCCATTGTGTCACAAGGTCGTGAACCATGGCGCTGATACGCTTGCCCTCTTCCTCTTCCCATTGGCCGGCCACCGCACCGGCTGGTGCGAGGACGTGGAAGTGCACATTTCCATCGCCCAAATGCCCGAACGCGGCGCCCTTGGTACCCGGAAACGCGGTTTCAATGGCCGGGATCGCGGCCAGAATGAACTCCGGCATGCGTTCGACCGGGACGGAGATATCGTGCTGCATGGCCGGTCCCAAGGCGCGCTCGGCTTCGGAGATGGAATCGCGCAATGTCCAGAACTGTTCGGCCTGGGTTTCGTTGGCGGCGATGGCGGCGTCCGCGATGAGTTTGTCCACGAGAGCCTGACCCAGCACCTCTTCGAGGCTTTCTTGCAGGGCGTGCGCGTCGGCGTTTGCGGATGTGCATTCAATCAGCGCGTTCCAGGCGTGCGCCTGGGAGAGCGGCGCACGCGCATCAGGCAGCAGCGCAAGCACGCTTTCCAGGCAATGCGCTGGAACGACCTCAAAGCCCTCAAGAGCCTGCCCCAGCGCTCGGTCTGCCCGCCGTAAAAGCGCGCGCGCATCGGTCAGCGTCGATATTACTTTCCACGCGGTTACGCGCGAACGCGGCGCGGG
>CALCCG010000040.1 GCA_937899785.1 uncultured Erythrobacter sp.
CCCGCGCCATCCTGAGCGCCAAGGTGAGTGAGCGGCTGTCGCTGGGCGGGGGCTATATGGCGATTTACACCTCGCGCGAGGGGCGGCGCGACCGGCTTAACCACGTACCAGAGGCTTACATCACGCTCGCCTTCTAGGCAGCTAGATCGCCGCTACGCCAAACACGCCGATCAGCACCGGATCGCCAGTGGATTGCGGATTGGCGCGAATGTCCGCTTCGGAAAAGCCGATCTGATCCCAGATCGCATCGTCAACATTGCCCGCCAGACGCTGGGCGATACCGCCCACATCAGTTCCAGTCGCCGCGTTGATCAATTGCGCCACCAGCGGGTCTGAGGCGACGCGGATCGCTTCGCCCAATTCGGGCACCATCGCGTCGATCAGGCGCCCGCCCATTTCGCCGCGCAACGCTTGGGTGGCCGCGCGCGGGCCGCCCCGGATCAACTCCGCCGCGTTGGCAAGGCCTATGGTGCGCACCGCTTCGGTCACAAGCGGCGCGGCGCGGAAGGATCCCTCAATCGCGATGTCGGCGAACACGCCTTCAAGCCGGTTCTTGAACAGGCTCGACGTCAGCACGCGGCGGACCACATCGCCGCGCGTTCCCAGCAAGGTCCCAAGGCCAAGGCGCGCAACCTGTTCGTCCCAGAATCCGTCGGGCGCGGTCAAACGCGCGAAAGCGTTTTCAGTCGAAAGCAAAAGCAACCGGCGCACCGCTTCGGTCAGGCTGAAACTGGGCAGTGAGGCGCAGCCCGATGTCGCCAGCGCGGCCAGTCCTGCCCCGCTTCCCAACACCACCGCGCGCCGATCCAGCGGTGTTTTGATCAATCCGGTCATATCGTGTCCCCTCTTGCTTGTTTTATCGAGTAACACGCTCTCCTATGTTTGGGCCATCATGAACCGCGTCCGTCTTCTTGTCCTCAATGCCGCCTTGGGCCCGCTGGATTACACGGTGCCCGACACGCTGAGCGTCGAAGCGGGTAGCGTCGTTATTGCCCCATTGGGCCCGCGCAAGGTGACCGGGATCGTGAGGGATGAGGGACGCTTGCCGGGAGCGCAGGTGCCAGCGGCCAAGCTGCGTCCGATCCTCGAGGTTGTCGACGTTCCGCCTCTTTCCCAGCCGCTTCGCCATTTGATCGAATGGACTGCGGAATATTACTGCGCCGCGTTGGCCAGCGTAGCGCGCATGGTCCTCTCCAGCGGAGGTGAGCTTGGCGGGCACAGCACCACGACCGAATACCGTCTGTCCGGTGGAACGCCTGAACGCATGACGCCGCAGCGCGCCGCCGCCATTGAAGCGCTGGAGGGGGAGCAAGCGACCATTCGCGAGCTTTCGGAAATCGCTGGCGAGTCCACTGGGGTGCTGCGCGGGCTCGTCAATCAGGGGGTGATTGAGCCGGTGACTGTGGCGATCGACCGCCCCTACCCGCCCGCTGATCCCGACTTTCACCAACCTGCCCTCTCCGACGATCAATTGCGGGTCACGAAACGTCTTGTGAAGGCGGTCGAGGATCGTGAATACGCGCCCTTCCTGCTCGACGGGGTGACAGGCTCTGGCAAGACCGAGACCTATTTCGAACCCGTCGCCGAGGCGATCCGGCTGCCGGCGCTGTGGCATCCCTCGCTCACATCCACCGAGCGCAGGAGGGCCTGGCGGGCGATATCCGAAGGATCGGCGCAGGTCGTCGTGGGCGCGCGCTCAGCGCTGTTCCTGCCTTACGCGCAGCTGGGATTGATCGTGGTCGATGAAGCGCACGAAATCAGCTTCAAACAAGACGATGGCGTGCGCTACAACGCGCGCGATGTGTCGGTGATGCGCGCGCGCTTTGAAGGCTTCCCGATCATTTTGGCCAGCGCCACGCCCGCGCTGGAAAGCCTGCATATGGCGACCACCGGCAATTACGAAAAGCTGGTTCTGCCCAGCCGTTTCGGCGGCGCGCAACTGCCCGACATCAAGCTGGTCGACCAGACGGATGAAAGGCCCGGCGCGCAGCGCTGGCTGGCAGCGCCTTTGATCAACGGGATCGAAGAACGCTTGGGGCGCGGTGAGCAGTCTTTGCTGTTCCTCAATCGCCGCGGCTACGCGCCGCTGACCTTGTGCCGCAATTGCGGGCACCGCTTCAAATGCCCCAGTTGTTCGGCCTGGCTGGTCGAACATCGCCTGTCCGCCCGCTTGGCGTGCCACCATTGCGGTTTTGAAACGCAGGTGCCCAGCGCGTGCCCCGAATGCGGCGAGCCCGATTGCCTGGTCGCTTGCGGACCGGGGGTGGAACGGATTGCGGATGAGATCGCCGATCTCTTTCCCGAAGCGCGCGTCGCCATCGCGACCTCGGACACTCTCAATTCGCCGGACAAAGCTGCGCTGTTTCTCAGCCACGTCCAGAACAAGGCGGTTGATGTGATCGTCGGCACACAATTGGTGACTAAGGGTTTTCACTTCCCCGAATTGACGCTGGTGGGCGTGGTCGACGCCGATCTGGGCTTGGAAGGCGGGGATTTACGCGCGGCCGAGCGTACCTATCAACAGGTTGCGCAGGTCGCTGGGCGCGCAGGGCGCGGCTCCAAACCGGGCGAAGTGCTGATCCAGACACGCCACACCGACGCACCGGTGATTGCCGCGCGCGCTAACGGTGACCGCGACGCGTTCTACCACGCCGAAACCGAAGCGCGGCGTGATGCGGGCGCCCCGCCCTTTGGGCGCTGGGCCGCAAGCATCCTGTCTTCCGAAGACGACCGCGAGGCGCGCGAGGCCGCCACACGGCTGGGCGACACGCGACCACGCGCCGATGAT
>CALCCG010000041.1 GCA_937899785.1 uncultured Erythrobacter sp.
TCGAGAGCGCCGCGGGCGTGCCGCGGGTGTCGGGATCGGAAAGCCATGGGTCGAGCGCCGCCTCCATTCCGAAGGTGCCGGTCTGGGATTCGCCATCATCAGCCACGCCGCCAACCAAATGCGCGGCCAGGCGCCCTTGCGGATAATGGCGATCCAGCACTTGCGGGGATTGCAGCGCCACTTCGCCCAGCGCCCAGACGGCGTTCGCTTCTTCAGGCAATATCCGCTTGCGAAGATAGCCGCCTTTGCCGGACGCCAGTTTTGCGGTGACAGAGGCTTCATCCATATCTGGAAAGATCGCCTTTAACTCGCGCGCCAGTTCCGCAGGCTCGCGAACCAGCGGGCTTTCGCCGGTGCCATCCATCGCCTGAGGGTAGAAATAGAGCGAATAGGCGGGATAGGTAACCGCCAGCGGAATGCCGTTGCGATCGGTGATCTCACCGCGAGGGGGGATCAACGGGTTGATGGATGAGCGATTGGAAGAGCCCGCACCATCCGCGCCAAGCCAGAAGATCTGGACGATAGCCACTAGCGCCAGCGCAGCAACGGCAAGCGCGAGAAACAGGACCCGCTGGCGCGCGGTGTTGAGCACCCGTGCGCGCATCGCGGGCAGGGCTTCCGGAATCGGAACCGGCCGCGAGAAGGCGCCAGAGCCCGTGTCAGCTTGCCGAACGAAGGGAAAGGAGCGGCGCGCGTGTGTGCGATCTGAGCGCGAAGCCGCGCCAAGAAGCTCAGGCACCGCGTCAAACAGGCTGGCCTGTTGGCTGCCAAGGGCGCGCGCGCCTGAGTTCATTCAGTGCCATCCGTCGACAACGCCGAAACGGTTTGCGCTTTGGCGGGGCGGATGGGAGAGGCCTTAATCAGGTAATCGCCAAACGCTTCGACCAGCAGCGTCCCAGCGCCATCGTCATCCGCGTTGAGCGAGGCCAGGGTGATCGGCCGTCCAGAGACGGGCGAGACCATTTTACGGCGGGCAAACCCAGCGGTGTCTTTCGCGTCGGCGCGCGCGAACCTGACAGGCGCAGGCGCGTCTGGCCGGCGCGGAAGGCCAAGGGCAATAAGTTCATTGCGCCCTTCAAGGTACTGATCAGCGCGCGGGGCCACAAAACCAAGATCGACGCGGTTCCAGCGGGCCAATTGGTGCTGGCTTGCGCGCGCCTGGAATTCGGTTTCCAAGAGCTGGCGTTTCTTCTTCAGCGCCACGATCTGTTTCTCCGCCAAGACCGCTTCGTTGCGCACGGCGTGCACAGACAGGCTGAGCACGGCAAAAGCTGCAAAGCACAGCGTCAGCAGCGCGCCCCAGCCGATCTGACGCAAACGGGCAGTGGTCATCATCATGGCATCAACCTTTCCTCAAAGGGCCGGGCGGGCGCGTCGGTTCGAACAGCGTGGCGCAGGACCGAGGAACGCGAGCGGGGATTGCGCTCAATCTCGGCGGCGCCGGGGCGAATGGCTTTGGAAAGCTTGGCGAAGGTGGGCGCCGGGCCGGGGACTTCGCCGGGCAAATGGCGCGAGACCGCGCGGCCAGCGCCCGATGCCTCGCGCAGGAAACGCTTCACAATGCGATCTTCAAGACTGTGGAACGAGACAACCGCCAGAACGCCGCCTTCGCGCAACAGAGCTTCGGCGGCGGCAAGCCCGGCGCGAAGTTCTCCCAACTCGTCGTTCACATGGATGCGAACCGCCTGAAAGCTGCGGGTCGCAGGGTCCTTCTTATCGTGCGGACGATGGCCCAGCGCCTTGCGCACTACGCGCGCCAGATCACCCGTGGTTTCCAACGGGCGGGCGGCGACAATGGCGCGAGCGACACGGCGCGACTGGCGCTCTTCGCCGTAATGATACAGCACATCGGCGATGGCGGCTTCGTCAGCCGTGTTCAGAAACTCAGCGGCGCTTTCGCCCTCTTTCGACATGCGCATGTCGAGGGGGCCGTCCTGCTGGAGCGAAAAGCCGCGCTCTCCCTGATCGCGCTGCATTGAAGAGACGCCGATATCGAGCACCACCGCGTCGAGGGCGTCGACGCCCAGCGCGGTGAGTTCGTCGGCCATCTCCGAAAAGCGACGCTGATGCAGCGACAATTGTCTGTCATGCTCGGCAACCATCCCGGCCCCGGCGGCGATTGCGGTCGGATCGCGGTCAAAAGCGTAGACGCGCGCGCCGCCAGAAAGCAACGCCATCGTATAGCCGCCCGCGCCAAATGTACCGTCCGCCATGCGCTTGCCCGCATCGGGCTGAACCGCAGCGACCACTTCGTCGAGAAGGACCGGAATATGAGGAGCCACGCCCGCCATCATCCGCCCCGCTTGCGCGATTTGGTTTGCGCCTCGGCCATGGAGTCTTCGCAATCCATCCAGATATAGTCGAAATCGTCGCCTAGCTCATGAAGCGTTTCGGGCGCACAGATCGTAAAGGAGGTGCCCATCCCGTTGAGGTAGATGCCCTCTTCAATGCCTGCGCGCTTGCGCAGGGCCTCAGGCATGACAAAGCGACCGCTGTCGTCAAAGGGTACTTTGCGAAAGCTGAACAGGCTCATCCGGCGCCGTTCGACGTCGATTTCCTTGCCGATCTTGGCGGCGAGTTCCTGTTCGCGCGCAAGCTCGGTCTCAAGCTCGGCTTCGTAATTGACGCCGAAGCCAATGAGGCACTCCCAGCCCTCTTTCCATTTATGATGGCGCGCGATGCACAAAGTCTTGATGCCGCCGCTGGCAAGCTTGATGCCGTTGCGAAAGTCAGGAGGCAGGACAAAGCGACCCTTATCGCCCGAGGGCGAATAGGCCTGTCCACTGTAACCTCCAAAAGCCGCCACGCCGGCGCATCCCCTTATCCCAATCCGGCCCGTCCCCATTGATCAATCCGGCTCAAACAAGACCTGCGCTCTGACAAAGCTTCCCCGTCGCCAACCCACGGGCAAACGCGGGCGGCGCGCCAATCGAATAATCAGCGCGAGAGACACAGGCATGTTTGATGGAACCCGGTATTATCCGGGAATCTTTAGGATTTCTACGCCAAATTTAGGGATTTTTGGGGAAGAAGGTTTAACTATTTCTAATTATTGATTTTTTAACCTCACGCCAATCAACTCCAAGCGCAGCCAGTGCACCAAAATCCCGCAAGTTCCCGCACGAACCCCGCGGAATCAGGGGCGAATCCCTACCCATCCCCGAATCCAACGCAGTCAAAAGCGACCACGGCGCTGCATTTCCCAAAAAATCCCCAAAGGTCAGACCAGCCAATCCCGACTGTGCGTCAACGCCGCGGGTCATCACCGTCTTGCAGCGGTTCAGTTGGCGGTGTGTCTGGAACTGTCACGTTGCCATCAAAGTCAGGCAACAACGCTTCAGGCGCCGCTTGCGTCTCGGTCGCCTCGGGTGGCGGAATATCCGGCACAACGCCCGCATCAGCAAGCGGATCGCGTTGTGGCGGTGCTGCGGATGGTTCGGTTGTTGGCGAGGCGTCCGGCACCGCGGACTCTTCGGCGATGTCCGCCTGACTGCCGATTATGCTGGCGACACCGATGACAAGGATCATGGCGCAAAGGCCCGTCAGGCCGACCTGCAGACGCTGCAGCGCCTCGGCTCTGGTTCCGCCCAGAGGAGCTCCTTCGGGCGGTTCACCTTCGGTTGCCAGGGCTACCGCCGCGCTCTGGGCGTTTACGTCGTCAAAAAGGTCCCGCTGCGTCATCGTGCGGGAGGAATATCAGCCCTTCGGCGCGGGCGCCAGCCAATCAAACACCGGCAGACCTTAGGTTTCGAGCCATTCGGCGTTGTAAAGCGTCGAAAGATAGCGAAAGCCTGTATCGCACAGGATCGTGGCGACCTGAGGGTTTTCGCGACCTTCTTCGACCAGTTGCCGGCCAAGTTCGATGGCTCCCGCCACATTGATCCCGCTGGACAGGCCAAGGCACAAGCCTTCTTCGCGCAAGAGACGGCGCACCCAAACAAGGCCTTCCTCATCCGACACACGGAATTGGGTGTCGATTAACGCGCCTTCCAGATAGGCCGTGATGCGTCCCTGCCCGATCCCTTCC
>CALCCG010000042.1 GCA_937899785.1 uncultured Erythrobacter sp.
AGAGCTGATTGGGAGCGCTGACCGGGAGCGTTGAACGGCGGGGTTAACCCTCTCTGGTCAGCCGTCTTGCGCGGCTTTGCGACAGTCTGCTTTTGGAATTGAAAACCGAAAGAGCAGACGCTTTCACACCGAGACCATCATGACTGGAAGCGACCCAATTTCGGACAGGTAAGAGCTTAGCGTGCAACTCTGCTGCAATCTCCTGCTCGAACAGAAACAGCCCATGCATCATCATTGTACTGCTATGCTAGCAACGAACGTCTGGCCGCACTTGGGGCCGGTTTTGCGATGGATGAGGCATATGGTCTGATCAAACCGCTCGCCTCTTGGGCCATCAGCCAGTAACCGATGCGCTATGTATCTCGTGGACGCGTTCTTTCGTTTTACCGGTATTGCCATGCTGGTCCTAATTGGGATCACCACCTATCGCGACAATCGCCAATGGCATGGCAGTCCTTATCTTATCCTCGCCTGCATCAGTTTAAGCGCGCTCTTTTTGGGATACACGTTGGATGCGCTGCGCCCGCCCGATCCGATCCACGCCATAGTGCGCCTTGTCGATGTGCCGCATCTGGTGTTTGTGTGGCTGTTTGCGCAATCCCTCTACAAAAGTGATTTTGCTCTTGCGCCTGCACATTGGGTCGTCGGCCTCATTTATTGTGCGCCTGTTTTTTGGGTGCGCCTGAGCGGACTGGGGTTTGCTCCAACGTATCCGGAATGGCTGTTGGTCTATGCAAGTGTGACCTCGCTGATGCTAGCAGCGCATCTGATCTGGGTCGCGCTGAATGAATGGCAAGATGATTTGCAGGAAGAGCGCCGCCGCTCGCGCCTTATCTTCACGCTTGTTGTGTTGCTAGCCATCACGCTTGCCGCCTTGGCTGAGCCCCGGTTAGGACGCGAAGGGGCCATTAATCTCAGAACCTTCACAATTCTATCGGTCTGGCCAGCGATCGCAGTCGGCTCTTATTGGTTGTTGCGGGCTAATGAAAAATCGGTGCGATTTCAGTCGACAGCGCCCAGCGCGCCCAATCTGGATGAGCGTGACAGACAGTTGCTGGCAAAGCTCACCGAGGCGATGACCGAACAGGAAGTCTTTCGGAACACCGATCTGAGTATCGCAAGCCTTGCCTCCAATCTGGGCGTAACCCAGCACCGGCTCCGCGCGTTGATCAACCAGACCTTGGGACATCGCAATTTCAGCGAGTTCTTGTCGGCGTATCGGCTCGATGCTGTACTGCGTGCCTTTGAAGATCCCGAACAAGCGCATTGGCCAATCCAGACCGTCGCATATGACTGCGGGTTCAAGTCTCTTGCGCCGTTCACTCGCATTTTTCGCGCCCGTAAGGGCTGCACACCTTCTGAGTATCGCAAGCGGCTGGAAACGGCTCACTAACTCCAGATAATGGTCGGCATCGCGAATTTGATCGAGATTTGCGCGAAATCGACAATGGCAAGTCCTTGATTCATTGCCTGAAAAATCTCATCCCGTGTGCTCGCATGAGGAGGGCGTGGATGGGGTCTAAGAAGAGTAAACTGGCAAGGAACTTTGCCTTCATCGCGCTCGGCCTCAGTCTTGTGGGCTGCGGGGGCGAGGACAATGGCCCCACACCAACCCCGACCTCAACACCGGTCTCGTTGCCATCGCCGATGCAAGCCCCGAATCTTGCACAGGCCCGCCTATTGACCGACGCGGAGATGCGCACTCCGGCGCTGAGCCCCGAACCCGCTGCTTCAACATCTGCGGTCAGCTGGATCCAAAGCAACAGCTTTCCGATTCGATCCATCATCTACGATGAAGATTTCTCTGATCTGACCTTCCTGCGTGACCAAATTGGAGAGAGAACCATTGTCCAACTCGGGGAAAGTTCACATGGCACGCGTGAGTTCAACCATGTCAAAACACGGCTGATCAAGTTCCTCCACCAAGAGATGGATTTTGATGTAGTCGCCTTTGAAAGCGGCTTTTTCGATGGTTACTTCGTCGATGCCAATCGCGCCTCTTTGTCTCCCGATGCCGCGCGGCAGTACACTTTCGCGGTCTGGTCGACGGATGAAGTGTTTGAGCTGTTTCGTTATGTAGAGGAAACGCAAGCGACCAACCGCCCCCTGCGTCTAGCCGGGTTTGATGTTCAGATCAGCTCAGGCTATTTTGGCGAGATATTCAACTTCATCGCTGCACTGCCAGACACGGGCGCGCTTTCGCCATCCCGCAAATCGAGCGTCACGCAGAACTTCGTCCGTTATCAATCGATGCAGGCTGAATTCTCACAGCAGCGATGCTTTTCGGGCACCACCAATCAATGCGATGAGCTGATCGCCAATGGCCGCGATATTCGCGCTGGATTGGTCGCTGATCGAATGGCTCTCCAATCGCTTGAGCAAGACTCGATGCGCGATCTGCGCGCCTTGTATATTGCGATCTCGGCTGCCATCGCTCAACTCGACAACTCGACCGCGTCTTACGAGACCAACGACGTAGGCGATGTGCGGGATCTGGGAATGGCGCGGACCTTTGCATCGGTGAAGGATCGATTGTTCCCGGACGAGAAGATCGTCATCTGGGCGCATAATCGTCACGTGGCTCTGGAACAAAGTCCAACGCGGCCCGTCGGCGCCGTCCGCAATTATCCCATTGTGCCGATGGGTAGCCACCTACTAGAACAATACCCCGATGAGCTTTTCACCATCGGTCTCTATATGCTGCGCGGCGAGACTGCGGATAACGGCCGCAATGCGGTCGCGGTTCTTGCTCCGCGTCCCGATAGCCTAGAGGCCATCGCCTACGGCGCGCGCCTCGCTGCCTTTTATGTCGATACCTCCGCCGATCAGGCTCGCATGGACGGAAACGCATTCCTGTTTGAGCGGATTGAAGCCTATTATTGGGGGGGCACATTCGGGACCTATTCTTTCATCTTAAGCGATCAATATGACGGCGTCATCGTCATCGACCAGTCCTCTCTCCCATCGTATCGCTAAGACACAACGAGGCGACGTGTCAGTCCCCATTCGACTAAAGGGAGAGTATCCATGCACCCAAGATGGTTGACCGGATTTTGGATCGGCACCGCTCTGTTCAGTGCAGCCGCGCACGCTGCGCCCGAAGAGCCAGTTGAGCGCGTGAACATCTTGGCCAATGCGAGCTTCGAAGAGCTGGGAGACCAGGGGTATCCCACCGGTTGGTACAGCAACGCGAACAAGAAGTCGGGCTATGTCGTCAACATTGATCGCGACATCCGCACCGAGGGTGACAACAGTGTGCATCTGGCGTCGCAAGGCGATCCGTCCGCACCCTTCGCAATTGTGGCGCAACGCTTTGACGCGCGCGACTATCGCGGTCGCCGCTTGCAACTGACCGCCAGTGTGAAAACGGGAGAGCCGCTTTCCTATCACACCGGCTTGTGGTTCCGTGTGCAAAGGGCCGACGGCACCATTGGATTCTTCAACAACATGCAAGACCGCCCGATCTCCAGTCCCGAATGGAGCGAGTATTCGATCACGGGTCTTGTCGATCCCAGCGCTGTAACCATCATCGTTGGCGTGCTAATCAGCGGCGCGGGCGAAGCGTGGCTTGACGATGTGCGATTGGAGGACATTGGTGAGGCGAGCCTGGAAGAGATCGCCAAGTCCAGAGCGCGCTTACCTCGCCTTGAGCTCGCTGAAGGTGACACGGCCCCATCTGCGCTGTCCGAACGGGGCGTCCAGAACCTTGCCGCCTTTGCCCGTCTCTACGGTTTGGTGCGGTGGTTCCACCCTTCGGACGAGGCCTATGTCGCCGACTGGGATGCCATCGCGATTTCGGCTATTCCGATGGTGGAGGCCGCTCAAAACCCGGATGAATTAGCTGAGGCGCTGCGTGCTGTTTTCGAGCCCTTGGCGCCCTCGTTTGAGATTGGGACGCAGGCTTTTTCAGAGCCTGAACAACCCAATCCTATTGCAGCGAGAACGGTGAAATGGCTTCATCAAGGTCTTGGCGGAAGCGGCCCTTCCTATCGCTCCCAGCGGATCGCGGTCGACACGGTGGAGGCTGTTGACACGCGGCTTGAGAGATTGCCTGGCGGCGTCTTCATTCGGCTGCCTCTCTACGCAGTGGGGTCGAGCGATTCCAGCCGGCTTTACGCTGAGGCTCCTGATTACACTTTTAAGGGCAAGCCGCGCGGGTGGTCGCCTTCGGGACAAGACCGGACCACGCGGCTGGCCGCCTTTGTGACAGCCTGGTCACTGCTGTCGCATTTCTATCCCTATTGGGACGTTGTCGAGGCAGAATGGGATGCTGAGCTGACACGCGGCCTGGAACAGGCAGCGCTGGCGCCCGATGACACAGCGTTCGAGGATGTCTTGGCGCGAATGGTTGCTGCGATTGATGATGGGCATGGCGCTGTTCGCTATCCGACACAGAACCGCAGTTTGCTGGCCGTCGATTGGGCCGTGCTGGATGGAGAGCTTGTGATCACCGCGGTAGACGAAAGCGTGAGCGGGATTGAAGTGGGCGCGATTGTCACCGCCATCAAAGGCGTGGCAGCCGATCAGGTGATAGCAAATGAGATCGAGCTTAAATCGGGTAGCGAACAGTTCAAGAAGTTCACCGCTACGCAAGCGATACGCCACGGCCCGCTTGGTGATTTCGCGCAACTTCGAGTGAGGCGCGCCGACGGCAAAGCGGGGAACACAGAGGTGAGCGTTGAAGTTCCTTACCTCAAAAGTTCTATCTACGAGATGGCCCAGCGTCCCGAACCAGTCTCTGAAATCGAGCCGGGTATCTGGTACTTCGATATTGGCCGGGCAAAGCAGGCCGAGATTGATCAGGCCATCCCCCAGCTGATCGCCGCCGACGCCATCGTGTTTGACCTGCGCGGCTATCCAAACGTCGACAAAAAGTGGATGCGCAATCTCAGCGACAAGCTGGTGCGTTCGGCCAAATTCTTGCGGCCCGAGTTTGTCGGACCGGACGCCGACGCGCGCTATCCAATCGATGGCAGCTGGAGGCTTGAGCCCACCGGTCAGACATTCCCAAAAGCGCGGGTCTTCTTGACCGATGGGCGCGCGGTTAGCTTTTCTGAATCGGTGCTTGGAACTGTCAAAGCGAACGCTCTTGGCGTTATCGTCGGCGAGGCGACCGCGGGCGCCAATGGCAACGCTTCGCAAGTTCAATTACCGGGCGGGTACACGATGCGCTACACCGGCATGCTGGTTCTCAATCGCGATGACAGCCAACATCACCTGGTGGGAGTGCTGCCCGATGTGACGATCGCGCCCACACAGGAGGGGGTGGCCGCAGGTCGCGACGAAGTCCTGGAGAAAGGCCTTTGCATCGTGCGTGAAGCGGCCGGACGCGACGCGTGCGAGTAAGCCAGCATCCGTTCGCCCGATTCTCGTACAACTGCTCAGCAAGTCTTCATCGGGAACCCGAGTCATGAAGTCACCCGTGAGACCTGCCATTCACCATGGCCGTTCCTAGCGCGAAACCTGGCGAAGGCGCCTCGAGATTTAGCACGGCGGACTTGTCTGTGGCGTTCATTCAGAATGGAATGATCGATTGACCATTTACCCTGAAGCACGCCTCTTCTGAGATAAACACACGCCGCATCGAAACGGTCTATTGAAAGTTATCGTATGTCATTAATCGCCAAATTTCTCATCCTTGTCGGAACGCTGATTTCCTTTGCGTCGGCCGCGACAGCTGAGCCGCTGGGCGTCGAAGCTGTTGACGCAATGGTGAAAGCCTATGGGCCATCAGACCGCCCTGGTATCAGCGTTGCCATCGCGCGCGATGGCGAATTGATCTACGAAGGCTGGACGGGGCAGGCTGACCTGGAACGCTCGGTCTCCATTTCGCGCGACACCCGATTCCCCATCGCTTCAACCAGCAAGCAGTTTACCGCTTTTGCGATTATGAAACTGGCAGAGGAAGGCAAGCTCGTGCTCGATCAGGAAGTGCGCGATTTCTTTCCGAACTTCCGCAAAAGCGGCGATGGCGTCACCATCCAGCACTTGCTCGATCACACAGGCGGGCTGCGCGAAATAAACACGATAACTCAGATGCTGGGCTTTTCGGAAGCCTCGCTGGTCCTTCCCGAAGCCACATTAGCGATCATTTTGCGCCAAGAGGGGCGCAACTTCGATCCCGGCACGAATGAGGAGTACAGCAACACGGGCTATCAATTGCTCGCGCATATCGTCGAGCGCGTATCCGGTGTGCCCTTCGAAGAGTATCTGCGTTCTGAGGTCTTCGAACCGCTCGGCATGACGAAAAGCTTCGTGCAAAGAGATCCCACCATCCTGCCCCCCGACCTGGCCTTGAGTTACGATCCAGGGCGCACCGCGATGTACAATTTCTTGTATGTCTCGGGAGTCATGGGCTCAAGTGGGATCGTTTCCACGCCCAGCGATCTGGTGCGGTGGGGCCATGCGCTCAACACAGGTGGCATCGGAAACGCCAGTGTAATCAGCGCGATGAACAAACGGACCCTTTTGGCCGACGGCAACACCGCTGTGTCGTCAAACGGCCAGGAATTCCGGGACTTTCGTGGCCTGGAAACATGGTCGCATGGCGGCAGTTCAGGCGGGTTTCGCAGCTTTCTGTTGCGCATTCCGGAAGAGAAAATCGCCATAGCGGTGATCGGCAATCGTAGCGATTTCAAGAAAGCCGCATTTGCCTTCGACATGGCCGAGGCGCTGCTGGCGGACCGGCTGGCCCCAAAGGTCGAACCGGACATGTCTCCGGAAACAGCGGCGACGCTCGATAGTTACGTCGGTGATTATCGATTGTTTGCAGGACTGATCTTCTCGATCCGACGCGATGGAGATGACCTGACCTTTGGCGTCTTTGGTTCGGGGAACCCCGCCCCGCTGCCGCGAATTTCGAAAGGGGTCTTTATGGTCGATCCGGTGCGAGATCGTAGGGTTGAATTCCGTACATTCAAGGATGGCAAGGCGAGAGAGCTTATCTGGCAGGTGAGCGCGGATGGTTTCATCCGCGCGCGCCGGGTCGCGATGCGGCCTATCCCTGAGGCTCCCTCAGACCCAGCCGCCTATCTCGGCAACTACTACAGCGATGATCTGCAGATCGGATTCGAGATCTCGGCGTCCGAGGATGGTGAACTGTTCGTCTCTAGCAGCTTGCGCTCGCCTGTGCCGTTGATCCCCTTTCAGCCGGGAGTCCTGCGCCCAAACGGCAATTCCCCGCTGACACTGATAGATTTTGGAACCGACCCCAACTCTCCAAAAGACCGTATAATGGTTTCGACAACTCTGGCTGAAAACTTCGTTTTTAAACGAGTGAAGTAAACGCCCCAATCCGAAGGGCTGCAAGGGTGTCGATCAACCCCACCCAGTTAGACATTTGCAGCATTCTGGTCATCGGCTTTCTTCCTTGACGCCTTAATCGTGTTCGCAAGGCGAGATCACGTTGAGGCACATTCCTGATTGGACGAGTTTCCGATGTCCGCTTTCACCCCCTATTGTGTTGAAAACTGCTTGGGTCAATTTCGTGCGCACTAACACGTTGTCTGCGAACTTCTTTGGGGGCAGGTCACCAACAAGGCCGGTTCGGCTGGATTAATAGCTGAAGTTCCGGCGCCATTCGCCTGCATCCGACTTTCTCAACATAACGGCCCCCACCAACGGACCATCACTAAGAAGCCGCCGCAGACTATGAGCGGTCTGTCCGCTTAGTCCTCCCATGCACCAAGAGCGTTTGGACAGCTCTCGACCCAGTTGTGGCCGTAAGGCGATGACGGATGCGGTGCCTATCGCTGCGTGTGTGCTCCTGACAGTGAGGTCTAAGAAGACACCTTTCAGACTACAACTTGTTTGCCCCCTAACCTAGCGGCTATTCGCTCTTGTTGAAGCAATAGCGGGCGATTTTCCAAGTCCCGTCCAGCTTCTGGAATACCCATAGCTCGCGGTTGATCTCAGGCAGGGTCTGATCAGTCTCTCTCAGGTAGCGAGTCCCAGCGCTTGTTGTTGTTGCATAGGCCGTGCTTCCTGCGACCATGATCTTGTCCGTGTCGATGTCGAACTCGATCGAGAGTATCAGCATCTCGAAAGCGAGCCTGTAAAAGCCAGCGATGGCTTCCTTGCCTTCAAACGCATTGAACCTGTCCGGAAACAGGATGGCATCGTCTGCGTAGATTTCACCTAGCGCATTGTAATCGCCGGCATTGGCATGGGTCTCGTAAGCCTTGAGGAGTCCGGCGATCAATTGGGTGTCTGAGCTCACTGTTACTTTCCTGCTATGTGGGCAATGGCTGGGGGCTAAACGTTCATTCCGCCATCGATGATCATTCTCGCTCCGGTGATGAAGGCGGCCTCCGGTCCGGCGAGAAACGCAGTAAGTGATGCCACCTCTTCGGGGGTTCCGTACCGGCCAAGCGGCACCATTGAACGCAGGTGATCGGCTAGATCGGTATCGGCTGGGTTCATGTCGGTGTCGATCGGACCGGGGACGACCGCGTTGATGGTGATCCCCTTAGGCCCCAAATCGCGTGCCCAGCCTTGGACGAAAGCGTTCGCCGCGGCCTTGCTGGCGCCGTAAAGGCCGAGGCCCGGAGCAAAGAAGCTGTTGGCGATTGTTGCGGTGATAAGGATCACTCTGCCACCGGCTTCCATATGGGTTGAGGCCGCCTTGATAAGCTCCAGATTAGCGCGAACATTGACGCCAAAGACGGTGTCGTAGTCGCTGGCCTGAATGTCATCGAGGGGCTTGGAAATGTTCACGCCCGCGTTTGAGATGAGGATATCGATGCTGCCCTGGTCCGAGACCACGGTTTCGACGGCGGCGAGGCTGGCGCCGGGTTCGAGTGCGTCGGCATGGACAGCTTGCGCCGCGCCTCCAGCGGAGCGGATTTCGTCAACCACCGCTGCCGCCGCGGCCTGCGATCCGACATAGGTGAGGGTGACATTCGCGCCATCGGCCGCAAGCCGCTTTGCAATCGCTGCGCCGATGCCGCGACTTGCACCGGTAACGAGCGCGTTCTTTTGCGCCAAGGACTTGGACATGTTGGGTTCCTCTATGGATGGGTAATTGTGATCTTGCCGAGGCCATCACGGCCCATGACGGCGTCAAAAGCCAGCGGAGCGTCGGCAAACGCAAAGCTGCGCGCGACGGGCACTTGGATTGTGTTGGCGGCAACCGCTCGGATTAGGCGCTCCAGCATAGCCCGCGATCCAACCATCACTGGGTTGATGCTTACCCCTGCGACCAACATGTCGAGCACGTTGATCGGTGGCCCTTCGGGTGCGGCGAAGCCGATTTGGGCAACGCGCCCGCCCTGGGCGGCAGCGCGGATCGATGTCGCGATCGAGGGAGGACCGGCTACCTCAACGATTATGTCGGCGCCGTGGCCTCCGGTTGCTCGCCGCACGGCCTTATCCCATTGCGGTTCTGAAGCGTAGTTCACGCCAAAGTCTGCGCCCATTTCGAGCGCCATTTGCAAGTTCGCATCGCTCGATGAGCTGATGCCGAACGTCGCGCCCGCCGCCTTTGCCAATTGCATGGCGATGAGAGAGACCCCGCCCGTGCCGGTTGCAAAGACAATGTCTCCCGGTCGCAGCGCGCCCGTCTCGAAAAGGGCATTCCAGGCGACCACACCTGCACACGGAAGGCATGCGGCCTGCTCGTAGCTGATCCCTTCGGGCAGCCGAACCAGAGCCGGAGCCGGAAGCACGACGCTTTCTGACAACAACCCCTGCGCAACCCCGCCAAGTGCGCTCGGCTCCATCGCTGGGCTGTAAGGTCCATCGAGATGCGCGGGATTGAACGCTGCGACCACTCGGTCGCCAATCGCGAACTGGTGAACATCGCTGCCGACTTCGATGACTTCACCCGCGCCATCTGAAAGCGGGGTCAGGCTATCCGCCACCGGAAGAGGTGAATTGCCGAGCGCGATCATCAAATCGCGCGCGTTGATCGAGTTGGCCTTGATCGCAATGCGAACCTCGGCGGCGCCCAATTTGGCCTCGCCTGCATCAACAAGGCGCAAAGAACCGGGCCCTTGCCCGGGCGTAAGTGTCCATGATTTTGTCAAAGGTCTGCCCCTAAAATTTGCCGTTTTCGTGAGCCATTTCATCGGGGATCGCAGAGATCACGTCCCAGTGTTCGACGATCTTGCCATCTTCGAGGCGCCACAGATCATAAAACGCCGTTGGCGCATCACCGGCCCTTCCTTCGGTCACCGTCAGGACGAAATTGCCCTCTGCGATTGCCATATGGAGCTTTGAGAATGTCCACGCCCGACCTTGCTCAGCCAAGGATGTAAGCGCCTGTCCGAGAGAGGACAGACCATCGGGCACGAGCGGATTGTGCTGTTTGTAGGCGGAAGGGTCTGAATCGATGTAATCGGTCGCCGCATCCAACCCGCCTCCAAGAAAGACGGCATCGATAAAGCCAGCGACCACGGCCTTGTTCGATGCCGCCTCTTCCATTCCAGTGATCACGGTTGGACCGTCTGTCATGGACCGGCCAGAGGCCGTCTCGGCGGGGGGGGCTTGCAGATTGTCCCAATGTTCGGCGACTAGGCCATTCTCGACCCGGAAAATGTCGAAGGCTATCAGCGTAGGTGCGCCAAAGAACTGAGCGTTTTCATAAGTGACATGCAGAGCGACAAGGTCACCTTCCGCAATCACACGGTGGATCGTCGGAGTAAGCCCACTTTCCTTGAGAACGGGCAGGACCTCCAGGATCGGAGCCAGGCCAGTGGGGACGCCCGGATTGTGTTGAACGTAGTCATCGGCCAGCATCGAGGCGACCTTTTCGCGATCGAAGTCGACAAAGAGCGCCGAATAGGCTTCTAGCACTAACGCTTTGTTTTCTTGCATGGTTTCGGATTCCCCTCCTTCTATCCGTGCAGCCGCATCTGAATCGCGTCTTGCATCTTGAGACTGAGGGAGTATCAAAAAATAACTTAGTTACAATAATGCACTAAAAGGATACCAGGTATGCTTCCGATAACCGTGACCAATGAGGTTGAGCTGGCTGCGTGTCCGATCCGCAACGTGGTGGTGCCGCTCACAGGCAAGTGGCGGCCTTTGATCTTGCTTTCGCTAGAAGACGGGCCGCAGCGGTTCTCGGCTATCAAGCGGCTGATCGGAGACATAACGCAGCGGGTTCTAACGGAAAACCTTAGGCAGCTTGAGCGCGATGGGTACATCAGCCGATCGGTAATTGAACGCAAAACGATCGAGGTGCATTACGAATTGATGCCCCGCGGCCAAGAGGCGGTGGATTGTCTGAAGCCGCTCATTTCCTGGGCGGTGGATCACTGCGACGCGGTGAAGGTATCGCGAAATGCTTATGACGCGCAGATCGAATATTGATTATCTTGGCCCGGCTCGATCCGGCTACTTTTGATAGCTTTGAGATCACCCCACGATTTGAACGGAAACGGCCGGTCTTTTTGCCGGTCTGGCTTGGAGCGCCTGCATGACCGACTTCCTTCTTCTGGCGTTTGTTTTCCTGATTGCTGGCATCGCAGCCGTCCCGATTGCGTCGCGACTGGGCCTGGGATCAGTGCTTGGCTACTTGATCGCTGGCATCATCATCAGTCCAACCCTGACCTTCCTCGACGTCGATATCATTTCGATCCAGCACTTTGCCGAGTTTGGCGTTGTCATGATGCTGTTTTTGATCGGTCTCGAACTTGAGCCGAAACTTCTGTGGTCGATGCGGACCAAGCTGCTTGGTCTCGGCGGCGGGCAAGTTGCTATCACCACAATTCTGGTGGCGGGAGCGGCTATGCTGTTAGGTCAAGTGTGGTCCGTCGCGCTGGCGGTCGGCCTTGTAATGGCGCTTTCATCGACCGCGATCGTCCTGCAATCGCTTGGCGAGAAAGGTCTGATGAAGAGCGACGGCGGTCAATCGAGTTTCTCGGTCCTGCTGTTTCAGGACATTGCGGTTATCCCGATGATTGCGCTGATCCCGTTGCTGGCGCTGCCCGAGCTGACACAGGCGCTCGCTGACATCGCAAGCGCCGCTGATGGGGACCATAGCGGCGGATCGATGAGCCTCGTCGCAGGGCTCCCCGGGTGGGGCTCGGCTCTTGTTACGTTGGGCGCAATCGGCGCGGTTATCGCAGCCGGTGTCTATCTCGCAGGACCGGTGTTTCGATTTGTTGCGGCCGCCAATATGCGCGAGCTCTTCGTTGCCACCGCGCTGTTGTTCGTGATCGGCATTGCGCTGCTGATGTCGCTGGTCGGTCTGTCACCGGCTCTCGGGACATTCATCGCCGGGGTGGTACTCGCCAACAGCGAATACCGTCATGAGCTTGAGAGTGATCTCAATCCGTTCAAAGGTCTGCTGCTTGGCTTGTTCTTCATGACCGTGGGTGCAGGGATCAATTTCAGTCTGCTGTTCTCCAATCCACTCGGATTGGTCGCGCTAGCCGTGGGACTGATGGCGGCCAAGGCGGCCGTGCTCTACGTCCTAGCCGTTACATTCAAGATCACCGGCGCGGACCGGTGGTTGTTCAGCCTTGGCCTTGCGCAAGCGGGTGAGTTCGGATTTGTGCTGCTTTCACTGGCAGTCTCAAGCGCGGTCATTCCGACGGAGCTTGCCGACAAATTGCTCTTGATCGTGGCGCTTTCCATGCTCCTCACCCCGGCGCTTTTCATCATCTATGATCGCGTCATAGCACCGCGCTTTGCCGAGGCTGATGCGCGCGAGATGGAGGCGATCGATGAACGTTCACAGATCATCATTGCGGGCCATGGCCGTGTTGGCGGGATCGTCAACCGGGTGCTAAGAGTGGCCGGTCATTCGGCGACAGTAATAGACTACAGTTCCAAGCAGCTCGATATGCTCAAGGCCTTCAACATAAAGGGCTATTTCGGGGACGCAACGCGACACGACATGCTTCACGCAGCCGGGATAGACGAGGCCAAGATGATAGTGCTCGCGATCGATCAGAAGGACCAGTCTACCGAGCTGGTTCGCTACCTCACCAAACACCATCCAGACGTTCACATTGTTGCAAGAGCGATTGATCGAGACCACGTCTACGACCTGTTCTACGCGGGGTGCCGCGATATCATTCGAGAGACCTATGACAGCTCGCTGCGGATAAGCCGATCGGCGATTGAGGCTTTGGGCTACTCGCGCGATCAAGCCGATCGGATGGTTGCAGCGTTCGACAAATCCGACCGCGAAGCCATGTTTGAGGCCGCAACGCATTACGATCCAGCTCTGCCGCTGCTGGAAAATCAGGCCTACATTGACGAGGTGAACTCGCGTCGAGGAGGCTGGGAAGCGGAGCTGGCTGCCAAAATGGCTGCGATCATGGCCGAGAAAACGGCGTGAGCGGGACTGGCGCTCAGGCGAAATTTCTCGAAGGCAGCCTGACCCAGCACATTGTCGTGATGTCGCTGACCTCGGCGATGGGGTTCTTGACCCTGTTTATCGTCGACTTTGTCGATTTGCTGTTCATCTCGATGCTGGGAGTGGAGGAGCTTGCTGCAGCGGTCGGCTATGCGGGCAGCATCTTGTTCATGACGACCTCAATCAGCATCGGCATCGGCATTGCTGGCGGCGCGCTTGTGGCGCGAGCGCTGGGCGAAGGCAAACCTGATCGGGCGTCCGAGCTGTTGACACATGTGTTGCTGATCGGCGTGGCGTTGACGAGCGTCATGGCCGCCGTAATCTATCTCTGTCTGGCCCCCCTTACCGAACTGGTTGGTGCCACCGGAGAGACACAGCGTCTCGCGGTCTCCTATCTCGAAATCCTCATTCCAACGATGCCGGTCATGCTTGTCGGGATTGTCACCTCTGCAGCGTTGCGCAGCCACGGTGCAGCGACGCTGTCAATGGTTGTTACGCTCGTTGCAGGTAGCGTGAATGCGATCCTCGATCCGATCTTCATCTTCGCGCTTGAGCTTGGTCTGGATGGCGCAGCATGGGCGAGCTTGGCCGCGCGTGTGAGCATGGCAAGCGTCGGGGTCTGGTACATCCATCGCAGGTATGGCGGGTTCTCTGGACTCTCGATCGCAGCTGTGATCCGGGATTTGCGAGCCATCTTTGCCATCGCGTTTCCGGCAATGCTGGCCAATGTCGCGGCGCCATTAGGCTCAGCTTATGTCACTCTGGCAGCGTCTGAATTTGGCGAATCGGCCGTCGCCGGAATGGCGATAATCGGACGCCTGACCCCGATTGCTTTTGCACTTATTTTCGCAATGTCGGGCGCTATCGGGCCGATCATCGGTCAGAATTTCGGAGCCGGTTTCCACGACCGGGTCCGCGGCGCGTTCAATTCAAGCATGCTGCTGATCGTGGCCTACGTGATCCCGGTTGTGATCATCTTGTATCTCGTACGCGGCCCGATTGCGGACCTGTTCAACGCTCAAGGAATCTCGCGCGACCTTATATTCCTGTTTTGTGGCCCGCTATCGCTTGCATGGATATTCAACGGTGTGATCTTTGTGGGCAACGCATCCTACAACAACCTTGGCCATCCCTTCTATTCGACCTGGGTGAATTGGGGACGCAATACGCTTGGCACAGTGCCGTTCGTGTATTTCGGAGCCGAATTGTGGGGTGCCCAAGGTGTGCTGATCGGCCAGATGGGAGGCGGGATCGCAATTGCGATCCTATCCTACATTCTGGCTCAATACATCATGCGCAAAGCCGAGCGCGGGCTAGTGCCCAAAGAGCCGGACAGCGCCTTTGTCGAGCACCAACACGCGTTCAGGACTTCACATCAAAGACGCTGAGACGCGCTGGCTGATCGAGCTGGCGTGCGCCTATTCAGCGTCAATAAAGTCGATCGGACCGTCGAAATGGATGAACACAATCACCTCTTCTTCGCTGGGATAGCTATCCTGATGCATCCTGTTCGCGCCTTGAAACCAATAGTCGCCAGGCCCAAGGAGCCGAGCATCTGCCTCACTTTCATCGACGTCCCAATGCTTGGTGGTCCCTTGAATCACCACTGCGTGATAATTGCTGGTGTGAGTGTGGAGGCCCATCGGAAAGTCGGGCGGGAACTTCAGGTAAACCGATGAAGGCCCGGACGTTGGATCTCCCCAAGCCACTGCCATCTCGGTCGACCCGTCGCGAATCGGCTGGAAATCAAGGGCCGCAAGCGGCGCAACGGTCATTGGGACCGGATCATCAGGATTGTAAGTATGAGCGCCTGCAAAAACCAGTACGGGCGTCACACCAAGGATACCCGAAACCACGAGGGGGGCGATCTGCTTTCGAAATATCATGCGTCAGTCCCTTTATCTTCGCGAGCTATTGCAGCCGCGGCGAGGGCCATCGATAAAAGGCACAAAATATCAGTCAATTAGGCACATCAGGGTAACTACGTAACGGGGGCGATACCGGCCAAGTAGTCGGACTGCGGATTGTGCATTGAGACTTTGAGATCGAATGTCCGCTTCCACCCCCATAAGCGGACCAAAACCTGCTCAGGCCACAACCCCGGAACCCGTCTGGCAGCTTCTCTCCACGGCGTGACCAAAGCGGCTGGTCCGTTTACGACCCAATTGCGGACATTGCGGAGCCGAAGTAGGTCTGAGCTATGAAAGCAATCATCGTCGGTTTAGTTGCTGTCGCATTTTGCGTTACTGCGGTTCTTGTCGCCCTGCAAAATCCTAGGATCAGCGGTTGGCTGAAGTCTAGTTATATCGTTTGGGATCGGGCCGAACAGGTTCGCGCGCCAAGACTACTAACCGCTGTCGATGTTCAAATAGAGGATTTAGCAGCGATAGCTTCCGCCATGTCGCAGTCTTCGGCTGAAGTAAGATATGCAACACTCGCGTTTTGTCCTCCGGAATGTCGAAGTGACGATGATGGATTGAACGTTCAGCTATCAGTTGAGAATGGTAGGATCGGAATGGATTGGGTCCTTTTGGGCCCTCGTAACATTCGGGATCGAGAGAAGTTTATCGCATTCGCAGAAACAGAGGGTTTTGCACCG
>CALCCG010000043.1 GCA_937899785.1 uncultured Erythrobacter sp.
ACGGGATGAGCGAAGATGATTTCGAGGGCTGGGCCGCGGTGACGCATGCGATTGGCGATAAGGTTCAGCTGGTGGGCGATGACCTGTTCGTCACCAATCCCGCGCGTCTTTCGCAAGGGATCGCGGATGGTCTTGCCAACTCGCTGCTGGTCAAGGTCAACCAATTTGGCACGCTCACCGAAACTCTGTAGTCGGTCGATATGGCGGCCCGCGCGCGCTACACGTCGGTGATGAGCCACCGGTCGGGCGAGACCGAGGATGCAACCATCGCTGATCTCGCGGTGGCTACCAATTGCGGACAGATCAAAACCGGCTCGCTGGCCCGTTCGGACCGGCTAGCGAAATACAACCAGCTGATCCGGATCGAGGAAGAGCTCGGTTCGAGCGCGGACTACGCCGGGCGCGGCTGCTTTGGCACGTTGAACCGTTAGGAACACGCAGAGAGCGCCTGAGCCAGTCTCCCCATCGGGAAGCCGGAAGACTGGCTCAGGTGCGAGCCGCGCGCCTATCTCCGTGGAGGTTCGCGCTGCTTGAAAAATAATCGTCCATCGCCTCAAGCGCCTTATCGGTTAGCCGCACAAGCACGCGGCGCTGATCCGCCGGATCGTGTTCGCGCTCAAGCAGGCCTTGATCCGCTAGCACGCCCAACCACCTGAGACCGGTCGTTGGCGGAGAGGCGGAACCGATGCAGGCGCTCGACACCGAAACGGGTTTTTGCTCGACTTGCGCGATGTAGAGGTCAAGCAGGATGTCCCAACCCGGCTCGCCAAAAAGCTCGGGATCACCAAAGATCGAGGTGCGCTTGCGCCGTTTGGCGTAAGCGGTGCGCGCCATTTCAGCAAAAGCCTTACGCCGTTGTTCGGGCTCAAGCGTTTGCGGGGCTTCGGGGCTTTCACTCTGACCGGGCTTGCTGGGTTCTGTTGCGCTTTGCGCAGGCTTTCCAGAGGTCTCCGTCGAGGACATGTCGGGCGTGTGTGAGTCGAATTCCCCCGCACGCAATTGTTTGGCGATTGCAATCAACTGGTCGGCGAAAGGGCGTAGATCGGGCGCCTGTCCCGCCGGCACGCTTTCTGGCGCGGCGGAAGGTGCGATGGATGCCATCGCACCGCGTGCTCCCGGTTTCGCATGGGCAGAAGTCTCCCGGCTGGACCCCTCGCTGATGATCTTGGCTCTTGCGACGGGCTTGAGAGCGGCGGGGTTCAGCTTAGCGAGAGCGCGGGGCCGATGGGTTAGGGCGCTTGCGTCACGGCCAGTGGAAGAAGGAGTGGTGGCCTCTTCTTCGTCTTGGCCGCGCACGTCGCCAGAAAGCGGAGGGAGACGCGCATCATCCATGACGCGCAACGCCGTCTGCGTGGCTGAGTGGCTCACACCCGATAGTCTGGAACACACAAATCACCACTGTGATTGCAGCCTCCAACGCTGAAGGGGCGTTTTACCCGAGCACAGCGCGCCGGGTCCCTCTTGCCCCAATACCTAGGTCTTAGCTCGGGTTGAGGCGTTTGGCTTTACGGGCAAATACGGTGCACCCTAGGGATTTCCCGCAGGCACGACTCTAAGAGGCTCTCTGGTTGGGCGGCACGCGTTCGTGGTGCGGTCTGCCGTGGCGGCCTGATCGCGCCGCAATTGCTGAATCGCAGCGTCAAGATGCGCGGCCGCCTTGAGCGCGCCAAGCCGATCAAGCTCTCGCAATTGAGCCTCAAGCGTCTCCAGTGCAAGCTGGATGCCACCGGCCCCCGGCGGCGTAAGCAGGCCGTTTCCCACAGCGGGTTCCCGTCTTCGTCTTAAGCGGCGCTCCTGCGAGAAGAGCGCGTTCGATCCACACTCGGACAAGCGGCTGGCGTAGCGAAGCCGAAAGCTGTGTACGCGGCCGCCAACGCTTGTCCTGACCCAAGTATCGGCCCTAAGCCTGATGAAAAGCTATAGCGGGAAACTACGTAGTTTGTGGCGCGGCCGCGGTGGACAGGGGCTGCGCGCAGCTGTCAGCCAAACTTTTCGGCCAGCGATAGCAGGGCGAGCGCCGCCTTTGCCGCTTCACCGCCCTTGTCCTTCTGGGCCGGGTCGGCGCGCACCAGGGCTTGCTCTTCGTTTTCGGTGGTGAGGATACCATTGCCGATCGCGATCCCATCCATGGTCAGCGCCATGATCGCGCGCGCGCTCTCGCCGGCGACGATCTCGAAATGGTAAGTCTCTCCGCGGATGACGACGCCGATCGCGACAAAGCCATCATACTCCCCGCTCTCGGCGGCGAGCGCGATAGCTCCCGGCACTTCGAGCGCCCCTGGCACGGTGAGCACATCCGCCTCGTGCCCTGCGGCTTTGATGGCGCCCTTTGCGCCGGCGATAAGCATGTCATTGAGATGCGCGTAGAAGCGCGCTTCTACGATAAGAATTCGAGCCATAGCGGCTTACTCCGGAATGGATTGGAAGTCGGTGATGCTGATACCGTACCCTTCCAGCGCCACCAGGTCAGGCCGCGAATTCGACAAGAGAACCATGTCGTGCACGCCAAGGTCGGCGAGTATTTGTGATCCAATGCCTATATTACGGAGCTCCTCGTCGCTCGTCCACTCACCACCGCTGCCAACGCGCGATGTGAGGATGACGATAACGCCCGATCCTTTTTCGCCGATCGCGCTCATCGAGCGCTGCAACGTGTTTTGGCGCGGCCCAGGCGCGCCAAGCACGTCGTCAAAGACCGAGATCGGGTGAACGCGGGCAAGGGTGGCTTCGCCTTCGATCACTCGGCCCTTTTGCAGCACATAGGCCTCGTCGTTCGCGACCCGGTCACGATAGGTGATGAGTCGCCAGTGGCCGCCATAGTCGCTCTCAAAGGAGTTCTCGCTCAATCGCTCAACGAGGTGATCGTTGCGCATGCGATAGGCGATCAAATCTCGAATTGTACCGATTTTTAAGTCATGTACACGGGCAAATTCAATCAAATCCTCAAGTCGGGCCATGGTCCCGTCTTCGTTCATGATCTCGCAAATCACGCCACTAGGATTGAGTCCGGCGAGCCGCGAGATGTCGACCGCCGCTTCGGTGTGGCCCGCGCGGACCAGCGTCCCTCCATTGCGGGCGGCGAGGGGGAAGACGTGGCCCGGGGTGACAATATCATCAGCGCCCTTGGTGGAATCGATCGCGACGGACACTGTGCGCGCTCTGTCAGCGGCCGAAATCCCGGTGGTCACGCCGTCTTTGGCCTCAATCGAGATCGTGAAAGCGGTTTGCATCGATTCTTTGTTGTTGCGGCTCATCGGCTCAAGGCCCAGCTCGTCAACGCGCTGTTTGTCGAGCGCGAGGCAAATCAAGCCGCGCCCGTGGGTTGCCATGAAATTGATCGCCGCCGGAGTTGCCATCTGCGCAGGGATGATGAGGTCACCCTCGTTTTCGCGGTCCTCATCATCGACCAGGATATACATGCGTCCGTTGCGCGCTTCGTCGATGATTTCTTCGATTCCAACAAGCGCGGGGCGCTTTTCGTTGGAATCCAGAAACACTTCGAGCTTTTGTAGGGTTTCCGCGGTGGGATTCCAGTCGCCCTCCGAAGCGTCGCGCAGGGTGTTGGCATGGAGACCGGCGGCCCGAGCAAGCCCGGCGCGGGTCATTTCTCCGCTGTTCACGAGCTCGCGAACGCGTGTGATGGTCGATGTGCTCATACCGCCCATGTACCACATTTCGATGTGATCGCAAGGCCGAAGCGGCTTGGGCTCAGGTATGGCTAAGAGCGGGCTAACGGGCGCTGAGGGCGTTAGGACTTCGGCAAGAATTCCTGCAATCCGCTCTGACAATTCAGCGCCATTGCACTGATTTTCATAGATAAAGGTCGAAGCGCGCGCAGGTGCGGCGCGCAGGGTCAATTGAGCCCTGCCGCTTATGTGCGTGGCGCGACTTGTAAGCGCAACCCGAGCGTTCTCGGGTTCAGCGGAGGCGCTCTCACTGGGCCAATTGAAAGGTGTAGTATTCTCTGATGAAGCGCATTCAGCACTCTGATTCATTGAGCTATTTTGATTTGTAAGCGCTCGTGACTGGTTAGACCAATTGGCCGCGCCTACGGATCGGGTGGTGCGCTCAATCTTTGCAGCGATAAGGCTGCGCACGGCGTCAAGCGATCTGGCTCGACCGCTGCGCGCGTAGAAGACAGAGCGATTGGCGCGGGCCGCTCGCGGGAAGATATGCGCGGCCCGTGTGTGCGGGTTGCGTTTCCAGGCGCGAAGAAAGCGTGAGGCGCCCGACGATCCTAAAAAGTGAGCGAGGTACAAATCAGCGTTTGAAATGTCATCGCCCAAGACGCGCTGCAGCTCTTTCTTGTTTTCCTTTGTCTCCGCGGCCGCAATCAACGCAGCGAGACGCGGATCGGTGCGCATGTCGAGAAGCGATTCACGCGATTTTGGCGCGGCAAAGATGAATTGCGGGACATCGCCCATCTCGCTTGCAGTGGGTGTGAGGTCAAACTCGCTTGCGTGCCGGGAGAGGCTGGCGAGCCAGGTGGTTTCAATGAACTGATAAAGTCCGCGCGCGCTCGAAGTCTTGGCCGCTGCTTGTGGATCTAAACCCGATTCAAGGTGCGCCGTTGCGAGCAGGTAGTTGTAGTCGACGCCCGTTCGGCGCGAAGCTTCGCGTATTGCCTCGGTAACGGTTTCCGTCGTTTGGGTGGCGTCTGGTGAATCGGTCGCCGCTTCGCCTGAAGCGCGAGTCGGATCCTCCAAGTGATATGAGAAATTGTCGCTAAGAAGCGGATTTTGAGCAGATAAAGTGGAGCTGTTCGCGCCTAATAGCGCAGCCATAGCCCAACTCAGAATGCAAACCGCCCGCAACATGGCTTAAGAGATAGCCGGCAAGTGGTTAAGGGCGTGCTCACATTCGGCCGATTTCGGTGAGAATTATGCGCCGTCAGCGCCCTTTTTTCCGCGCTCCGGATGAACCGACGTTTCTTCGTTTTTTCGAGTGGGCCGTATGGACATCGTCGCGGCTCCAGCGTTGGTCGCTATCAGCGCCCCAATCGCGCAAGAGCCGATTGGAATATGGAAAGGTCGAACCACTCTCGCGAGTAGCCTAGAACCTATTAAAGACCCACGAAAAAAGAGGTGTTCGTAAGACCCTGTCTAGACAGCCCGCCACTGTCATTTGCGATGCAGCGAACCCGTGTCTTTGTCGGCTCAAAGGCCGGTCAGCGCGGCCAGGTCGGCACGCCACTGCCCGGCGTATAGGGTGCCCCCTGTCCGGCGAGTTCGCGCTCGAGCGCTTCGACCCGCAATTCGATATCGCGCATTTGGGTCAAGGCAGCGGCCAGTTCGGTCTTGGCGATCGCGAGCGCCTCTTTGTCCGAGCCCGTCACCGCTGACTGGTGATTCCAGCCCCAGCCGCGGATCTGGCCGACGCGCTGGGCGATGGAAAACGGCACCGGCTCGTTGCGGCGCGCGATTGGGTTCTGGCCGTACAAAGCTTCGCGCACGTCGTCGAGCATGGTTTCGATCGCCTGGATATTGGCGCGCTGTGCTTCGTTGGGTTCGCTAAGCGTTTCAATCGCTACCTTGAGATGGTTGACACGGTTCATTAGCTCCGCGCCGGCCACGCCAGCCGCACCGACCACCCGTGACACTTCGGCGGTTTCTTCCTGAAAGGCCAGCACGGCTGCGCGATCGCTGGCGATCTCATCGCTGTGCTCAAGCGGTTTGACGGTGAAGGTCTGCGGGGAGCCAAGTTGCGTCACAATCCCGTTGATGCGCTTGCCCATCTGCACCGTGTACTCCCCTGGAAGCACAAGCGGCCCCTTTGGCGCGCCGCCAAAGATCGACGGGGCAGGCGGGTTGAGATTGACTGGGTCCGGAGCCTGGAAGCGCAAATCCCACGCCACACGGTGAAGTCCCTTTTTGTGCGGACCGGTCATCCGGCGCACGACTTTGCCGCTTGCATCGGTGATGGTGAAGACGATCGCGGGCTCATCCTCGCGGTCTTCGGCGCGCAGGGTCTCCCAAGAGGGGTAGGGCGTGTCGCCGCCTTCTTTCTCGATCTCGCGCTCCGCTTTGCGCCGGGTCTGGGAGAGCGTCGCCAGCCCATCGCGCAATGTATAGGTGAACACAGCGCCAAAGGGCGGGTTCTCGGCAAACCAGAAGTCGTTGCCATTGGAGGCTTGTGGGCCGCCATAGCCGCCCCACAGATCGCCTTCGATATAGAGCCAGGGATCGCGCACGGAGAACAAAGTCGCCTCGGCCTGCGCGACAGTGCCCGCGCTGGTGCGCAGCGGCGAGTAATCGTCGAGGACATAGATGCTGCGACCAAAGGTGCCGATCACAAGATCGCTCTCACGCCGCTGGATCTCGATATCGCGCACCGCGATTGTCGGTAGCTTGGCCTTGAGTTGGTGCCAACTTGTGCCTCTATCCTGCGAATAATACAGGCCAAGTTCGGTGCCCACAAACAGCAGGTTAGGATCGACGTGATCCTCCGCAATCGTGTGCGCCGCGCCGCGCGCAGGCAGGTCACCCGAGATCGCCGTCCAGGTCCGCCCGCGGTCAGCGGTGCGGTAGACATAGGGCTTGTTATCGCCGCGCTTGTGGTTGTCGAACACGGCATAAGCGACATCGGCGGAGTGCTGCGAGGTGACGATGTCTTCGACCAGCGTCATATCGGGCACGCCGCGCACGCTTTCGCGCCGGTCCCATGTCGCGCCATTGTCCTGCGTCACCGAGATTACGCCGTCATCCGTGCCAACATAGATGAGGCCTTGGGCCAGCGGGCTCTCGCTAATCGCGATGGCTGCGCCGAAGATCGACGTGGAATCGTTCTTGGCAATGGCGTCAACGCTCCACACGCGGCCCATGACTTCAAGAGCGTTGCGGTCAATCTGGCGGGTCAGATCGGGGCTGATCTTCTCCCACGAATTGCCGCGATCGTTCGAGGCAAAGAGATATTCGGCCGCGTAATAGATCCGGTCCGGATTGTGCGGGCTGATCAGGATCGGTGTGTTCCAGTTCCACTTGTAGGCGGTCTCACCCGCTTCGGGCTGGGGCGTGAGGAAGACCCGCTCCTGCGTGCGCCGATCATAGCGGGCAAGGCCGCCATATTGGTACTGGGTGTAGACGATATTGGGATCGCGTGGGTCGATCTGAGGTTTGTACCCATCGCCGCCCAGCACGATGTGCCAGTCCGAATTGGCGATCCCGTGGACCACTGTGGTGCGCGAGGGGCCGCAGAGCGAGTTGTTGTCCTGCGTCCCGCCGCACACATTGTAGAAGGGCGCGGCGTTGTCTGGCTGGATGCGGTAGAACTGGACGATTGGCAGGTTGTCGACATGGCGCCACAGCGTCCCGCCATCCCAGCTTTCATAGACCCCGCCATCGCCGCCAATGATGAGGTGCTTGGAATTGTCCTCGTCGATCCAAAGCGCGTGGTCATCCACATGGCGCGCGGCGTTGCTGAGGTCGGTGAAGGTCTTGCCCCCATCGATCGAGCGCTTGGTAAAAGTGTCGAGCGAATAGAGCGTGTCGGGATCCTGCGGATCGACCACCAGCTCGTTATAATATTGCGGGCTCGTGGTGATGTGGCCCGAGCGCTTTTCCCAGTTCTGGCCAAAATCGCTGGTGCGATAGACGCCTTGCTCTTTGGGCTGGCCTTCGATGATGGCGTAGATCATGTCCGGCTTCGAAGGCGCCATGGCAAGGCCGATGCGGCCCATATCATCGCTGGGCAGGCCCGCTGAGACCTTGGACCACGTCTCTCCGCCATCGCTGGTGCGGTGGACGCCTGAGCCGGGCCCGCCATTGATCAGCACCCAGACATGGCGCCGACGCTGATAGGAAGAGGCGACGATCATGTCCGGATTATCGGGGTGCACCACGAATTCGTTGATGCCGGTATGCTCGTCGATCTCGAGGATCAGATCCCAGCTCGCACCGCCATCTTGCGTCTTGTAAAGCCCGCGGTCGCCGCCTTCGGACCATAACGGCCCTTGGGCTGCGACGATCACCGTGTCCGCATCTTCGGGATCGATCCAGATCTGGCTGATATGGCCCGAATCCTTAAGCCCCATATTCTTCCAGGTCTTGCCGCCATCGGTGGACTTATAGACGCCATCGCCAAACGCGACCGAGCGCTGGGCGTTGTTCTCACCCGTGCCGACCCAAATCGTCTTTTCATCCGAAGGCGCGATCTCGACAACGCCGATTGAATAGGAGCCTTGCGTGTCGAACAGCGGCTTCCACGTGACGCCCGCGTTTTCCGTCAGCCACAGCCCGCCTGATGCGGTCGCGACGAGGAAGTGATGATCACCGCTAGAGAAGAAGGCAAAGTCCGAGACCCGCCCTGAAGGATAGGCCGGCCCGATAAGACGCATGGGCAAAGATGAGAGCGCGCTGGCCTCTTGCTTGTCTTCCGATTGCGCCACTGCGGGAGGAGTTGCCGCCAGCCACACGGCCAAAGAGCCCGCCAACAGGCTCAGTCCAACGCGCTTTGCCCATCCGATCATGCTTGCAAGTCCCCATCAGGCTTAAGATTTGTAACCAAGCCTTAACCAAGCCATCGGGATTGGCAAAGGCCATTGGTCGAAATCAAAGCGGACACATGTGGAAGAAGCGGGAGGGGGAAGTTTGGTGGACGCACTAGGGTTCGAACCTAGGACCCGCTGATTAAGAGTCAGCTGCTCTACCAACTGAGCTATGCGTCCACGCCGATAAGATCGGAGCGCCTGAGTGGGTGATACGCAATCACGCTCGAATCAGGCGAGGCGCTGCATTTAGCGATCTGGAAGACGATATCAAGTGTTTGTGTAACCCCGTTGGCTACCAGCGCGGTCCACGTCTTGGCTCAGGTGCTGGCGAAACCGCCGCGCGGGGCGTTCTGGTTCCAGCGGTTCACCATCATGAGCGCCCCAATACAGATCATGTTGGTCAGCATGGAAGACCCGCCATGGCTCATAAACGGCAGCGGGATGCCCACAACGGGAGCCATGCCCATCACCATCATAAGATTGACCGCTATATAGAAGAAGATCGTCGCGCTCATGCCGGCGGCCAGCAGGCTTGCAAAGCGGTCTTTGCTGGCCCGCGCTACGTTGAGACCCCAGTGCAGGATGAAGGTGAAGATCGCCAGCACGAACAGACCGCCAACAAGGCCCCACTCCTCCGCCATCGTAGCGAAGACGAAATCGGTGTGGGGTTCGGGCAGATATTGCAGGTGGCTTTGCGATCCGTTGTTGAACCCTTTTCCAAAAAGGCCGCCGGATCCGATCGCGATCTTGGACTGGTTGATGTGGTAGCTGGCGCCCAGCACGTCAGCCTCGGTGTCGAACATCGTAAGGATGCGGCGCTGCTGGTATTCTTGAAGCCCGAAATAGAAGAGCAGGGGGGCCGCGGCTGCCGCTGTCAGCCCGGCTCCGACAAACCAGCGCATCGGCAGCCCAGCGAGCAGCATCACCACGCCGCCTCCAATAACGATAGCAAGGCTGGTCCCCAGATCGGGCTGTATCAGAACCAAACCCACAGGCATCGCGATCAGCGCCCCGGGCACAAACAGGGCGCGCCAATTGGTGACCATGCTGACCGGCAGCCGCGAATAGAACGAGGCAAGCGTTACGACGATAACCGGCTTCATCAGTTCAGACGGTTGCAGATCCATAAAGCCAAGGTCCAGCCACCGCTGGCTTCCACCGCGCAAGGCCCCCATCGCCTCGACCGCAACCAGCATAGCGAGGACAACAGCGTAAGCCGGATAGGTCATAAAGCGCACAAATTCGCGCGGGAGCGCCGCGATAATCATGGCCATGACCATCAGAACGCCAAATCGGGTCACATGCGAACTCGCGTAAGGTTGCATCGATCCGCCGGCGGCTGAAAACAGCACCGCTGCGCCGAAGGCTACCAGCGCAAACAAAGGGATGAGCATTCCCCAGGGCTGGCGCGCAATGGGGTAAGGGATGATGCCGCCGCGCTGCTCGGCTCTCACTCCTCCTCTCCTTCCGCGCGAAACGCATCGGTGGTAGGGGATCTGGACGCTGTTTGATCCGAGCGCGGAACGATGACATCGCCCGCGATGGCTTCGGACTGTTGCGCCGCGGCTCGCGCTTCGGCTTCGACCTGGTCAAAAATGTCCTCGTCGCGGCGCGGGGGCGGCGTGACGCTGGCGCCGCGCTCTGCAGCGTAGGCGGCGTAGCGTCTTTCTAGCCGTTGCTGGGCCGTCCCGCCCCATTGCTTCTCCAGCGCTTGCAGAGCCTCGAGGCCTTTCGCCGGGTCAAACAGGAAGGTCATCACATCGCGCGCGATCGGGTAGGCCGACCCGGATCCTCCACCGTGTTCGATGACCACAGCGCCCGCATATTTGGGTTTGTCAAAGGGGGCAAAGAACACAAACAAGCCGTGATCGCGATACTTCCAGGGCCCGCTGCGTCCGTCCGAGACGCTTAACGAGACCACTTGCGCGGTGCCGGTCTTGCCCGCCAGCTCAATTCCGTCAATCGGCAGCCGCGCCCGGCGCGCGGTGCCGGCGCCGTTGACGACATCGCTCATCGCTTGCCGGATATAGGCTATATGTTCGTCTTTGAAGTTGAAGCTGGCTGGTGCCGAGACAGCCCCGTCCATCACCAATCGAGGGTTAAGCGCGTTGCCGGTTGCAAGGCGGGCGGCCTGAACCGCGAGCTGAAGTGGACTGGCGAGATAATAGCCCTGACCAATCGAGGCGTTGACCGTGTCATAGGGTTCCCATGGGCGGCCAAACTTGGTCTCTTTCCATTCTGCGTTGGGAACGGTGCCGTAGAACTGGCTGTTGACCGGAAGCGGGAATTGCTGGCCCATGCCAAAGCGGTCCGCCATTTGCGCGACTTTATCAAAACCCACTTTCTGGGCGAAATGGTAGAAATAGCTGTCGCAGCTCTGCGCGATCGCCTTGTTCATATCGACCGCGCCATGATTTGAGTGGCAGCGGAAAAAGCGGTTGCCGATCCTTCGCCCGCCGCCGCATATAATCTTCTCTTCGGGATCAACGCCCGCTTCGAGAAACGCCATGCAGTGCATCGGCTTGATCGTAGAGCCGGGTGGGTACAGTCCCTGGAGGACTTTGTTGCGCAAGGGCACGCGTTCATCTTCGCGCAGCATGGCGTATTCGACGCTGCCGATCCCGTCAGAGAAGCTGTTCGGGTCAAAGCTCGGCATCGACGCCATGCAAAGCAAATCGCCGGTGTCGCAATCCATGACGACCACCGAACCGCTCTCAAGACCAATCCGGCGCGAAGCGTAGTCCTGCAGCGGTCCGTCGATTGTCAAGTTGACGGGGGCGCCCTGGACATCGTCGCGGCTTTCGAGATCGCGGATGATGCGCCCCGAAGCGGTGACTTCCACCCTTCTTGCGCCGGGGGTGCCGCGCAAATTGTGCTCAAACTGCTTTTCGAGACCGTCCTTGCCGATTTTGTAGCCCGGTGTGACGAGCAGAGGATTGCGATCTTCTTCGTCGTACTCCTCGGCGTTCGCCGGGCCGACATAGCCGATAAGATGCCCGACCGATGACCCAATGGGGTAAAAGCGTGAAAAGCCGCGCTGGGGTACGACACCCTGCATATCCGGAAGACGCACGCTGAGCGCGGCAAATTGCTCGTAGTTTAGGCCGCTCGCGACTTCGACCGGCTGATAACCGCTGGAGACCGCGACTTCTTGCTGGATATCGGCGATCCGGTCCGGCTCCAGCGCCAGCAAGGCGCCGATCTGCTCTATCATCTCGTCCGGCTCGCTTAAGCGCTCGGGGATGACATCGACCCGAAAATCCGCTCGGTTCGAGGCAAGCGGAGCGCCGTTCCTGTCGAGGATCCAGCCGCGGCGCGGGGGAATGAGTGTGAGATTGACGCGGTTGCTTTCGGACTCAAGCCGGTACTTCTCGTTCTCGGCAATCGCCAGATAACCCATACGCACCGCCAGCAACACCGCCACGCCGCCTTGCACCGTGCCGATCAGCACGCTGCGGCGGTCGAAGGTGTTCTTAAGCGTTGAGGCGTTGACGATCGGCGATCGCGCGTTCAATCCGCTTTTAGCAAACCATTTCTTCACCCGATCCTCCGCGAACGCGAAAGGCGGAAGCGATCAAATCGAGCAATCACTTGCGCGATGAAGGGGTAAAGCAACGCCGCGAGCGCAATCTGCGGCACAGTTGCTAGCGCCATCGCCATTGTCAAAGGTCCACCAGACACCACCATCGCCAACGCAATATACGCGGCAGCTCCTAGACTGGCTGTGAACCAGTCCTGCCAAAAACCGCGCCAGGGAAAGCGGGTCTCGATCAGTTCGAGTGTGATCATCGCGATCGACCATAGCAGAACGGCGCTGCCAAAGGGTTGGCCGCTGAAGAGATCGTCAAACGCGCCCAGCGGTACGCCGACCCAAATCGGCAGCAGGCCCGGTCGCATGATCCGCCAGCCCAAAAACATAAGGAAACCAAGCGGAGGGAGAAGAGGCACAACGTCGGCCAGAAGCAGGAAAGGCAACAGCGAGGCAATCATGATCGTCGCGTAGGGCACCGAAGCGGCACGCCACGGGGAGCGGGCGCGATTGATGCGATTGCCATAGCGGTCCGCACGGGCGGTGGGGGCGAGGCGCTCGATCAATTGCCGCCTCCTCCCTGGGCAGAGGGGGCGTCGTTTTCGGCGCTATCAATCCGCTCTTCGACCGGAACCAGCGCGGCGCCTACAGCAACCGGCGCGAAAATAGGCTCAACACTGACAAAGTCGGTCGCCGACGGATTTGCCATCAGCCGTGCAAGGCCGCCATCGGAGGTGAGCTCGGTAAGCACCGCCACCGCAACGCCCGGGCGGTAATATCCGCCCGCGCCACTGGTGACGAAGACATCGCCTTCTTGAAGCGGGTTGAGGCCCAGATTGATCAGGCGAATACGAAGAAACCCGTCGCCGCGCCCTTCGGCAAAGGCAACCGTGTCGTCGGCGGCCCGGCGCACAGGCAAAACGCTCTCGCTGTCGGTCAAAAGCAGCACACGCGACGAACTTCGCGCGACTTCAAGCACACGGCCCACAACCCCGCGCGCCGAGCGCACCGGCATTCCGGTCTCTATCCCGTCCACTCGGCCAACGCTCAGATAGGCAAAGCGGCGCGAGCTCGTCGAGCTTGACCCGATGAGGCGCGTTGTGGCCACCGGTTCGATTTCGCCTTCTGCCAGCGCCAAGAGCGATTTGAGGCGTTCGTTCTCTGCGGCGACGGCTTCGGCTTCGGCAAGACGGATGCGCGCAATTTCGACCTCTTCGCGCAGAGTGGCGTTCTGAGCGCCTGCGTTCCAATAGGCTGAGATCGTGTCCGCGACGCTTCCCGACCCGGCGCGCACCGTCGCGCCGGCTCTACCGGCTGGAGAGACAACGTCCTGCGCGCCCCCCTGCAACGGGGCTAGCGCGCTTGGTTGCCAAAGGGAGAGCGCCAGAAGAGCCAGTCCCAGGAGCGCGCCAAGGGTCGCCAGAAGGTACCCGGTAAAGACCGAGTACTGCGCTTTTTTCGAAAAGCCCGATCGGCGCGAGGAAGGCGGCGCCATGGCTCTTAGTCCCCCTGTTAAGCAGCCCCTGCTGGCGTTTGGCTCAAAGGCTGCGCTGCGCTTACGCTGTCATCAAGACACCGCGATAGACCGGATCCTCCATCGCGCGCCCGGTTCCCACCGCCACACAGGTGAGCGGGTCTTCCGCAATCGAAACCGGCAGGCCGGTTTCTTCGCGCAGATGCTCGTCAAGACGGCGGATCAGCGCGCCGCCGCCGGTCAGCACGATGCCCTGATCGACAATATCGGCGGCAAGTTCGGGCGCCGTATTTTCAAGCGCGATGCGCACGCCTTCCACAATGGCTCCAATTGGCTCGGAAAGGGCCTCGGCGACATGCGCTTGATTGATGGTGATTTCCTTGGGAACGCCGTTCACCAGGTCACGGCCTTTGAGCGTGATGCTCTCGCCCGCGCCATCATCGGGGACCATGGCGATCCCATAATCCTTCTTGATCCGTTCGGCCGTGCTGTCACCGATCAACAGGTTGTGGTGTCGCCGCACATACGAAACGATGGCTTCGTCCATCTTGTCGCCGCCTGTGCGCACCGATGTGGTGTAGGCCAGGCCGCGCAAGGAAAGGACCGCAACCTCGGTCGTGCCGCCACCAATATCGACGACCATCGAACCCACGGGCTCGGTCACCGGCATATCCGCGCCGATCGCGGCGGCCATAGGTTCCAGAATCAGGTGAACTTCCGAAGCGCCCGCGTTCGAGGCTGCGTCGCGGATTGCGCGCTTCTCAACCGATGTTGAACCTGAGGGCACGCAGATCACGATTTCGGGATAGCGGAACAGATTGCGCTTGCCGTGCACCTTACGAATGAAGTGCTTGATCATTTCTTCGGCGATTTCGATGTCGGCGATCACTCCATCGCGCAAGGGGCGGATCGCTTCGATCGTGTCGGGGGTCTTGCCCATCATCATCTTTGCATCATCGCCGACCGCTTTGACGCGTTTGATCCCGTTGATCGTCTCAATCGCGACCACGCTGGGTTCGTTGAGGATGATGCCCTGATCCTGCACATAGACCAACGTGTTGGCCGTGCCGAGATCGATGGCCATGTTTTGCGAACCGAATTTGAAGAGATTGGCGAAGAAGCTCATGGTTATGGTTTTTTCCGTGATGGCCGGGGAAGGGCGGGGCGCGAAACTTTCAATGCTCCCACATGTTCCGCAGACACCCATCCCGGCGAGGTCCTGATGGCTGTGACGCCTAGCGAAACCTTGTCAAAAAGGCCAAAAAATTTGTTGACTGAAATGGTAATTATGCACGGCAAGGCTCGAATTTGCGGTCGCTGACCGGTAGCGTGAGACAAATGCCGTCAATTCGCCGCCTTCCTTCTGATCTTGTGAACCGCATCGCCGCGGGCGAAGTGGTTGAAAGACCAGCGGCCGCGTTAAAGGAACTGGTCGAAAATGCGATCGATGCAGGCGCGACGCGAATCGGGGTGGCGCTGGTCGATGGCGGGTTAACCCGGCTCGAAGTGACCGACGATGGCTGCGGTATGAGCGCGGACGATATCCGCCTCGCGCTGGAACGCCATGCGACATCGAAGCTGCCGGACGACGCGATCGAACTCGTCTCGACCCTGGGTTTTCGTGGGGAGGCGCTGCCGTCCATTGCCAGCGTTGCTCGTCTTGTGATCGAAAGCCGTCCGCATGGCGTGGAGACGGGCTGGCAAGTGGTCGTCGACCATGGTGAGAAGCTGGAGGATGCGCCCGCCGCTGTGCCGCCCGGCACACGGGTTCGGGCCGAAGAGCTGTTCGCGAAGGTGCCTGCACGCCGAAAATTCCTGCGCACGGCCCGGAGCGAGTACATCGCCTGTCTCGATGTGGTGCGACGGCTGGCGATGGCCCGGCCCGATATTGCGTTTACGCTCGAAAACGGCGCGGATGGCAAGACACGCAAGGCGTTGGCGACCCAGGCGTCCGAGGATCTTGCGACCCGTGTTTCGCAGATCGTCGCGCGCGAACTCAGGGACAACGCGGTCACCATCGACATGGAGCGGGAGGGTCCGCATGGCGCGATCCGGCTGACAGGACTTGCCGGTTTGCCGACCTACAATCGCGGCGTGGCCGATCACCAATACCTGTTTGTCAACGGGCGGCCGGTGAAAGACAAGCTGCTGACCGGCGCGGTGCGCGGCGCCTATTCTGATATGCTTGCGCGTGACCGGCACGCCGTTCTGGCGCTGTTCCTGGAAATTCCGCCTGAGGATGTGGATCTGAACGTTCACCCAGCGAAAACCGAAGTGCGCTTTCGCGATGCATCGGGGGTGAGGGGCTTTATCGTCTCTGGGCTGCGTCAGGCGTTGGCGACGGGCGATCGGCGCAGCGCGCAGGGGCCCGATCGCGCGGCGATGGAGCGTTGGCAGAGTGGACCGCTGCGCAAGGAGCCTGCGCCGGCGCTGCGTTCTATCTTCGA
>CALCCG010000044.1 GCA_937899785.1 uncultured Erythrobacter sp.
GAGCTCGCCGCGTTGGAGTGCACGAGGCGACCTTCATTCATTGACTGGAACGTGACCGTGTAAGGTGAGGCGCTCCATACGCGAATACCGAAGGGATTGGAGACGTTCACGCTTTCGGGGTCAAGAACGCCCAAATCGACCCTAGCGATCGCGTTGCGGCCCGTAGCACCCACAGTGCGCACTTCGACTGCCGGAGGCACATTCAGAGCGATGGTAAGGCGTAAAGTGTCGGTCGTGTTCCCGGCGCGATCGATCAACGAGACGATCAGATCGTCGACCTGCGAGCCCGAGGAGAGCCCCCAATTGCTGGGTACGACAACACGAAACGGTATGTTTCTGCCTTGAGTGAGGCCTGGCAGCTGCGTGATTTCCAGGTCACTGGATGCGTTGGCCGGAACCGACTCATTGCGCAGAATCCGCAAATCGCGGCCGCGCGCTTTAATCTGATATTCGAACTCCCCGAAGGTTGGAGAGGTGCTTAGCCGCGCGATTCTCACCCTTGCCGGACACCGCGCGTTTCCATCGCCTGCGTTGCGAATGGCTACGCCGAAGGTTTTGTTTGCGACCTGCCCGCGACCCACGGTGATGTTGCTGAGGGTTACAGTCTGGCCCGTTTGCACAAATTCGGGGACGCAATTAGGTTGGGCCCATGCTGGCGAAGACGCGCCCAAGGTGGCAACGGCCAGCAACGATGCTATCAGCTTTCTCATACGTGCCTCCTACGGCGCCTTCTCAATCGTTATCGTCTCTGTCCGCAGCAAGGTACCTGCATCTTCAGGGACGGCAATATCGAACGTTCGGCCACTCTCGGTAAGGGTGACACGATAGGTTCTTCCAACGGCAAACCCAAATATGGCAAATCGACCTTGTTCATTCGTGAAGAATGGCAACTGCTCGAACTCTTCATCTCCATCGGCGGTGTTAACCACGCCGGATGCGAAGCTCACCGGACCATTTTCGTCTGCAAGAAAGCCGATGGCGCTGACAAAGTACGCGTTACCAATGGTGAGCTTGTACCCGCTTTTGTAGGGAGGATTGACCAGCACGGTCCCATCGCCCACGTCGAAACCGTCATCAGGATCGGCCGCGTCGAACTGGACGTTCTGCTCCGCGTAGGGTGTCAGGTCGCCTTGGACGGCGGCCCCGAACGTTCCACTGGCCGCGTAATAGTCGCTTCCATTCAAGGTCCGCGCTGTCACAATGCCCTGGTCCCGTATCGCGCTGTCAGGGCGCGCAACGAGGAATGAGTTGTTGATCGGCCGACCGATCCCGATCGTCCCGTCCGCCATTGCGATGGACGTGCCGACTTGGATTCGAACGCGCTGTTGATCGAAGACAGAGTTCAAATCGTTGCCCGTGCTTGTCACGTCGGCGCGCGTGGTGAAGCGGTTGGAGACATACTCAAACTGAGCGTCGCCCTGCGTTTGATCGCCAAATTGAGCGAGACCGACATCATAGCCAAAAGAGCCAATCTCGGCGTCGGCGCCACGCGAGAGGTTCAGTCGGTAACTATCAATCCGGCTTCGGTAATCGGCGTTGGCGCGCGCACGACCACCAAACGCCCATGTCAGTCCGACACGAACACCAAAATTCGTTCGGTCCCCGAAACTTGACCCGTATTCCGCGCCTGCGGTCAGTCTGATCCGATCCGAAACGCGGTAGTTAAAGTCAATGAAAGCGTTGTAGTTGTCTTCATCCCTCCCGCTGTTCCGGACGAAGTTTCCACCAGCAACCGCGAACAATCTGGGAGAGAAGGATCGCGTGTACGTCGCAGCGATCGACAGCAAATCGAAATTGATCGGCAAAACGAGATCGATCGTCCGAAAGGCGCTGCTTTCGTAGTCGACATTGATTGAGAGCTGGCTTGCGTTCTCCAGCGAGCTGCCGGATTGCGTCCGATAACCCGCGCGAAACGCAACGCCGACACCAGCGTTTGAATTGCTGAAAGCGGTCTCGACGTCGAAAACACCGGGAATAAACTGTGGAACAACGGCCGCGCTTGCCGCTACAACTTGCGCGTCTTCGGAAAACTGGAAGGCTCCGCCCAGCCCCAGGTGTTGTGCCAGGGCCCGGCGATACAGGCCGGAGGCGGCAATCTCGTCGGTGTAGTCCTGCTCGAACCCCAACGGTCTCGACAGCACGCCAAGCGCGTAGGAGTATTCTTCTTCTCCGGGAGGCAAAGAGAGAATCTCAAAAAAGAAGTCGTAGTCGATGATCCGTTCCTGTCCGAACGAATCTCGGATCAGGAGTTGAACCTCGTTCGAACCTTGCTGGATTGGCAAATTGGCAAGATCGTAGGTCCCGGCATCAAGCTGGAAGGAGTCGAACCGATTTCCGTTGATCAAAACATCGACCGTCGATCGGTTGTCGAGAAAGATTTGCCGACCGCCAAGTTGCGAAACCGATTGGAACGGGTCGAATATCTGCCTTCTTTTCTCGACCGAAACGCCGCCGATTTGGGGGTTGCGAAGGATCGATAGCGAATCCAGCCTCAGATCGCCCGCTGCGTATCGGCGATAGGATTTGGGATCATCGTAGACGACACGCGTCGAGCGGCGGAGGAAATCATAGCTATCCCCGAACTGGTCGCTAAGGGCGCCATCATACTCTACGACAACGCCGCCTATTCGCGTCGCTCCGTCCAGAAAGATATCGGGGGTGTCGCTGCCGTTTTCCGAATCGTAGTCGAAGTTACCGGTGATGTTGAGATAAGAGCTGGTTCGGGCCGGCTCGATCGTACGCAGGTCTAGTCGGCTGTTGAACTGTCGAGAGGGACCCAGCTGCTGACCGGCCAGAAGCTTGGGATCTATTCTTTCAATTTTCAGTTGAAGCAGGCTCTGGTCAAACTGTATTTGAAAGCCTTCCGCCGCAAGCGGTTCCGCTCCGACGAAAGGCTGGGCTCTTGTGGCTCTTTCAAGAGCGGCGCGACCGTCCTCGTTGAGCAGACTGTCTAGCTCTCTGGTCAGGCTTGCGGCATCAACGGCAAATCCACCTTGCAGATCAACTTCTACAAGCACATCGCCATAGGCCTGCGTTTCGGACACAAGCGGAACCGAAAGAGAAAGCCGCCGATTTGTGTCGGTTTGAGGCCTGTTATCGTCAGAAGCCGATTGAGGCGCTTGAGCGCTGGCGGCATGCGACATCGCAAGCGCCAGAGCGCCCATCATTGAACCAAGTCTTATGCCCCCTCCCCTCATGGCCGATTACGGTTCAACTGTTATGGACAGTGTCTTATTCTGGAGTGGCACTTCTGTAGGGATAAAGAAGAAGCGGTTCTTGCCAGGCGCTACCACGCCGGTTCCGATGACACGGGCCATTTCGATCCCAGAATAGCTGCGTTCAAACGATTGCCCATCAACCGTCTGAGCCGAGATCCGCCAGTTCGCTTGCCCAGCGTAAAAAAAGCGGTTGCCATCGTAAGCCAAGTCGAAGGCGATCCCCATTACGATTGGGCTGACGTCGGGAATGTCGTCCTCTGCGACGCCCTTCATCGACTGCTCACGTTCAACATATTCAGCGGAGCGAAGGGTCGCCGAGGGCTGCGCCCCGGATGGCACGACATTGACCAAGACGTTGAAGTTCACGACCACATGAACCTGGATTTGACCCGGCTCGAAGGCCACCG
>CALCCG010000045.1 GCA_937899785.1 uncultured Erythrobacter sp.
GGACCGATCATGAAGACACTCGCTGGCACCGCTCTCCTGGCTTCTCTGGCGCTTGCTGCGTGCTCCAACGCGCCCGACACCGCACCGCAAGCCACCACCAACGAGGCGGATGAGTTTGCCAAGCGGATCAACGGCGCGAAGAACGAACAGGTTAAGACCGCTCAGGCCGAACCGATGGCCGCGCCCACGGTCGCTCAGCCGATCGAGAACATTGCCACCGGTGGATACGCCGCTGGCACCGCGACCGATCCCAACTCGGCGTGCAACGCCAACGCGTTTGGTGAATTCATCGGTCGCGAGCCTGACGCCGAAGTGCGCGCCGCCATTCAGGATGCCGCCAGCGAGCTTCCCGAAGTCCGCTTTATCGCGCCGGGCGGCACTTATGTGAAACCCGATCCCACTAACCCGCGCCTCATCGTCATGATCGCGGTCGATGGCATCATTCGCGATATCCGCTGCGGCTAGGCGTCGCGATTAAAGCTCAAAGCGCTCCAACCTGCACGCAAAAACCCCCGCCGCTTGCAATAAGCGACGGGGGTCTTGGGGCGCCCGGCTGACCCATGAGGGGGGGAGCGGTCAGCCGAGCATCAGGGGACGTTTGTCAAGCCGAGCCCTTGGCTCAGTCTTGGTAATGCTCATACGCGGAATGGGTCGGATAGTTCGTGTCAGCCGAGGCGATGAAGCCCGGAATGTCCTTGTTCCAACGCTCGGAAACCGCTTCGTTGAAGTTGAGGTACAGCGTACCGTCGACGATCTTGTAGACTTGGGGATCACCCGGTGCGAGCGCGTCGTTGGCGCCGATTGCCCAGGCGCAATACCCGCCATAGGCCGGTGCGTATTTGGCCGGGTCTGCGATAAAGGTATCGGCGTTCTCAGCGTTGGCAAAACGATAGTCATAGCCTTGATAGCGCACGGTGAACTCTTCCGCGCCTTCCACCGGAACACCGTCGCCGGTGAAATAGCTGACCACGTCAAAGCCCGAAACGGCCAGCGTGTCGGCCTTGGCTTCGCGATAGACCGGACCGGTCGCTTCGCCGCCAAGGTCGCGGTAAACGCCGGTATCGGCTGCCACGTCGGCGGCCATGGCGTCCACGGGCGCTTCGGTGGTGGTTTCCGCCGGGGCTGAGCAAGCCGCAAGGCCAGCAACAAGAGCGAGTGCAAGAATTGAAGTCTTCATGATGTGTATCCTCCTGGGGAATTTAGAGTCTTGAAACCTTGGATGCCTGTTTCCTTGGTAACACTGGCCAGTTCGCACGATCCGCGAACAAGGTTACACCCGATCTTGCACAATGTGTTTTTTTGCGCGAAGAGGCTGGGCATGACGACGTTGGATCTTCTGAGCCTACGACTTATTCGCCCTTGGAGGTGAAGGCTTTGGCGTGTCCTAACGCGGAGCTGACCTTCCAAGGGACCCGCGACACGCACTTCCCATAAAGACCAGTCGAAAAGTCACCCGTCATGCCCATGCTCAAGAATCCATCTGCTAAATATTCCGCGTTCGGCCAGATCAATTTGCCCGATCGCCAATGGCCTTCTCAATTGATCAAGAAGGCGCCGCGTTGGCTTTCGACCGATCTGCGCGACGGCAACCAATCGATCATCGACCCCATGGACGCGGTCAAAAAGCGGCGCTTCTTTGATCTCTTGATCGAAGTCGGCGTGAAGGAAATCGAGGTCGGCTTTCCCAGCGCCGGCGCGACCGAGTTCGATTTTATCTCGGGCCTCGTCCAATCCGACGCGGTGCCCGAAGACGTGATCGTTCAGGTCCTCACCCAAAGCCGCGAGGATTTGATCCGCACCTCGTTTGAAAGCCTGACCGGCGCGAAACAGGCTATCGTCCACCTCTACAACGCGGTCTCGCCCGCGTGGCGCGATATCGTCTTTCGTATGAGTAAGGACGAGGTCCGCGGCATCGCCGAAGCGGGCGCCAAGGTGATGCGCGATGAAGCGGCCAAGCAACCGGACACCGATTGGAACTTCCAGTATAGCCCGGAGACTTTCTCGACCGCCGAGATCGACTTCAGCATCGAGGTGTGCGCGGCGGTGATGGAGGTTCTGGCGCCGACGCCGGACAAACCCATCATCTTGAACCTGCCCGCCACGGTGGAAGCGGCCACACCCAACATCTACGCCGATCAGATTGAGTATTTCTGCCGCAACCTGCCAAACCGCAAGAGCGCGGTGATCAGCCTCCACACGCATAACGATCGCGGAACGGGCGTTGCGGCGGCCGAGCTGGGTTTGATGGCGGGCGCCGACCGTGTGGAAGGCTGCCTGTTCGGCAATGGAGAGCGCACGGGCAATTGCTGCCTCGTGACAATGGCGCTCAACATGTACACGCAAGGGGTGGATCCGGGCCTCGATTTCTCCGACATCGACCGGGTGATCGAGACCGTGGAATACTGCAACGATCTGCCCGTGCATCAACGCCATCCCTATGGGGGCGAGCTGGTCTACACCGCGTTTTCCGGCAGCCATCAGGACGCGATCAAGAAGGGCTTTGAAGCGC
>CALCCG010000046.1 GCA_937899785.1 uncultured Erythrobacter sp.
GCTTGCGGGCTATCAGGCGAGCGCTGCACAGCGCCGCGAAGAGCAATTTCGCAGCGCCGCCAAGGCCGCCGAATTGCGATCATTGCGGTATCAGGTGAATCCGCACTTCTTGTTCAACACTCTGAACTCGCTTTCCGCTTTGGTGATCACCGGGAAGCCGCAGCGGGCCGAGGCCATGATCCAGTCGATCAGCCGATTTTATCGCCACAGCCTTGCTGATGAGCCGACCAGCGATGTTGCCTTGGCTGATGAATTTGATCTGCAGCGTCAGTATCTTGAGATCGAGGCCGTTCGCTTTCCTGATCGCTTGCGCACGGTGTTTGACCTACCCAAAGAGCTTGCCGACGCGCGTGTGCCCGGAATGATCTTGCAACCGCTGGTTGAAAATTCCGTCAAATACGCGGTGTCTCCTGTGTCTCGAGCAGTGACCATTACAGTCGCCGCACGCGAGGAGTTTGATCGTCTGGTCGTTTCGGTGAGCGATGATGGACCGGGCGTGCCAGCCGGCGTTAAGCATGGCTTTGGCATCGGTCTTGCGAATGTGCGCGATCGGCTTCAAGCGCGTTTCGGACCGGATGTGGTGCTTAGCTCCACTCCGTACGATGGGGGCTATGTCACCGAGATGCGCATTCCACTAACCCGCCAATCGTTCCGGGACTTGGAGGGCGAGCAACCAAACGAGACTTATGGCTGATAGCGAACCTGCAACCCAAACCCCACTGCGTACACTGATTGTAGACGATGAACCGCTAGCGGTGGAGCGGACCCAAGTCATTTGCGTAGAGCTTGACGCAATCCGCGTCGTTGGCACCGCGAGCGATGGCGCGGCTGCGTTGCGTCTTGCGGAGAAACTTGCCCCCGATTTGGTCCTGCTCGACATGACCATGCCGGAGTTGGACGGGCTTGGTGTGGCGCGCCAGCTGGCGGAGTACGAAACCCCGCCCGCGGTGATCTTTGTGACAGCGCACGACCACTTTGCCGTTGAAGCGTTCGATCTTGAAGCGATTGACTATGTGCTGAAGCCGGTTTCCGCTGACCGCCTTTCGCGTGCCATTGCGCGCGCTGTGGCGCGTCGTGGAGATCGCGCCACTCAGACGAGCGAATGGCTTGATGAACTTTGGGTTCCGCATCGCTCTGAATTGCTGCGGATCGCGGTCAACGAAGTGCACCGGATTGATGCCGAACGCGACTATGTCCGGTTGCATGTGGCCGCACCCGGCGAAGAAGGGGCCGAAAGTGGCGACGGTGGGCGCACTTATCTTTTGCTGCAGACGATTGCTGGTCTCGAAGCGCGGCTGGATCCTGACAAGTTCATCCGCATCCACCGCTCGACCATCCTTCGGCGTGACAACATTCGGGGCCTTCGACATGATGGGCTTGGTGTATGGTCTGCAGAGCTGATGAACGGCGAAGCGCTGCGCATAGGGCGCACCTATCTCTCGAAAGTGAAAAAGATGGCTGGCCGCTAAAGCTCTTGCCCATCGATTATCGGCCTCGTGCGGACACTTTCCGCAAAAGGAATGCGGCCTGGATTGCAGGGACTAGGTGCACCCAGGCCGCAAAAGTTGCGCACCGCAGGGGCTAACCGCAGCGCGATGTGTTGAGCGCGGTTCACCCGCCGCGCCGTTGGTCTTCGATAATGGCGGCGGCCTGTTGACGCGCGCTCGCCCGAGCCTTGACCAAGCAGCTCTTTGCGTCGCCTCGAAGGCGTGTATTCGTGCGCGCCTCATTATAGCCGCAGACGCGTCGAGCGGCGCTTTCGACGCGCTGTTCAAGCATCTTCTGGCCCTCTATCGTGTTGAGATCGAGACCGGCGTAGCTCACCGTCTCGCTTGTTTTGATCTCGGTGCCAGCCATGGCCGGGGCTGCAAGACCGGTAAAGCCTACAGAGGCTGCGGCGATGGCAAGTGTCCATGTTTTCATTATTTCTCTCCAAGAGTGAGGCGGCTCGGCCTTCGACCACGGGGTTAGGGTGTGGGTCGAAGCGGGGAAACCAAGCGGCCTGACCAGAAGAGAGATAGAGGTGCGTGGTCTGGCAATCACGCGCGCTTCGATCTTAGGCCGTGATGGCTCGACCGGAGAGCAGCGGTTTGGATCAAGGTCTCAAAACGCCCGACCAACAACCCGTTTCGCTCGACCAAGGATTACGCCATACTGTCACGCATGGTGTGGGAGCTCATCATTATTGCCGTCTTGGGAGTTGGCAACTTTGCGATCCACCAGGCCGTGCGTGAAAATGGGCATCCTCTTAGGGAGCACATGCCGGATTTCCTCGCCCACCTGAGCCGAAGACTGACGTGGATAGCGGAGTTCGCGGTCTTGCTTGCGGCTTTGCTGCTGGCCGCGAACGGATGGCCGGAACTGGTCTGGGCTTACCTTGCCTACAGCGCGCTCAATGGTATGGCCGCTTGGCTTGTCCTGCGCGCGGGCGTGTGACGCGGCGCGCGCTGGGACTGGAAGGCGAACGGGCAATGGCAACACGGCTTTTCCATATTAGCGATGTGCATTTCGGGGTCGAAAACCGCGAGGCCCTGGCGCAGGTTGAGCAGGCGATTAAGGCCGAGCGGCCCGATGCGCTAGTGTGCACCGGAGATATCACCCAGCGCGCGACGCACCGCCAATATGCGGCCGCGCAAGAATGGTTTGGAAAGTTCGACGTTCCGATCTGGCTCGACCCGGGCAACCACGACATGCCCTATTTCAACCTGATTGAGCGATTTTCGGATCCCTATCGACGCTTCAACACGTTGCGCGCGTCGGTTGCGGTTGATCAATTCGAGACAGAGGACCTTGTGCTCACACCGCTCAAGACGACCGTACGCTCGCAAAACCGCTGGCCATGGTCGGACGGGCATGTGACTTGGTCTGCGGAGGGTCGCACCCTCGATGCGCTCAGGCGATACGAGGGCGATCCGCGCCACCTGATCGTGACCGCGCACCACCCCCTCCACGGACCGAAGATCGGCGGGCCGACCGATACGATCCGCGGAAATGAGGTTCTCGGAATTCTGGCTTGCGAAGGGATGGATGCGATCTTGACCGGGCACATCCATAAACCTTTCGACGAAGCGCGTTCGGGGCCGGAATGGCATACGCGCGTTATCGGGGCGGGTACGCTCTCGACCCGGCTTCGCCATGGCAAGCCGCCTTCCTACAACGTGCTCACCTGCGTGAGGGGCGAGAAAATTGCCGTTGAAACGCGGGTGATTGAAGCGACCTGACCGCTTTTCAGGTAAACATACGGCGGCTCGCGTTAACTTCGCTTAGCGGATCAGCTTTAAGGATTTCTAAGGGATATTCTTGAGCGCACTCGGCGTTGCCGGAGGCGCCCGCTGGCTTGGTACCCGGTGGTCTGAAATATGTTTGGTTGGACGCGCAGCTTTGCCGTGGGCTCCGCGATCCCGGTACGCGTGGAGAACAACATGGTGAAAGCGATAGGCCTCGGAGCGATCCTTACCGGTACAGTTGCGCTTGTTGTCGGTTCGCAAGGGTCGAGCGCGGGGGCATTGGCCGTGCACGAGATGGCGGTCGGGCCCTATAAAGTCTTCTGGTCCTGGCCGCTCTTCATAGCGGGCACCGGGCTGTCCTGGGGCATAATGTGGTTGCAACGCTAGCGTAAAGAAAAAGGCGACCTCCCAAATGAGAGGCCGCCTTTCTGCCTTCGGTGTTGATCCTGAGGAGCGTTAGCGCTTCGAGAACTGGAAGCTGCGACGAGCCTTCGCGCGACCGTACTTCTTACGTTCAACCACACGGCTGTCGCGAGTGAGGAAGCCAGCAGCCTTCACGACGCCCCGCAATTCCGGCTCGTACTTAGTCAGAGCCTGGCTGATGCCATGCTTGACCGCGCCAGCCTGGCCTGAAAGACCGCCGCCTTTCACGGTTGCGACGACATCGTATTGGCCCTGACGATCAGTGATCGAGAAAGGCTGATCAATGATGAGACGCAGAGTTGGACGCGCAAAGTAGACTTCCTGGTCACGGCCATTAATCGTGACCTTGCCGGTACCCGGCTTGACCCACACACGCGCGGTCGCGTCTTTACGGCGCCCGGTCGCGTAGGCGCGACCGTGGGCGTCGAGCTCCTGCTCGCGCAGCGGCATGGCAGGGTTGGCAGCGGTCGTTTCCGCGATCTCCGCCGCATCGGCCGCAGGCGCGTTGCTGGCGATATCTTTGAGATCGGCGAGGTCATTCACGGTGTTGTTTTCGTCAGCCATTAGACGGTGACCTTGTTCTTGCGGTTCATGGAAGCGACGTCGAGCGACTTGGGCTGTTGGCCGTCATGGGAGTGCTCGGTCCCAGCGTACATGTGCAGGTTCTTCATCTGCGCGCGACCCAGCGGGCCACGAGGGATCATGCGTTCAACGGCTTTCTCGAGAACGCGCTCGGGAAAGCGGCCTTCGAGCACCTTTTGCGGAGTGGTTTCTTTGATCCCGCCGGGGTGGCCAGTGTGCTTGTAATAGACCTTGTTGGTCGTCTTGTTGCCGGTGAATTTCACCTTATCGACGTTGATAACGATCACGTGATCGCCGCAGTCGACATGCGGGGTGTAGCTCGGCTTCGTCTTACCGCGCAGGATATTGGCGATGATCGAGGCCAGGCGACCTACGACGAGGCCGTCCGCGTCGATGATGTGCCAGTCTTTTTCGACCTCGGCCGGTTTGATGGCCCGGGTCTGCGTGCTGAGCGCCTTCATGAGTTGCGTCCTTAAAGCGTGTTATTTGAATTTAATTGGTTTGCTTTCGCACGCGCCGCTGACGGGATCACCGACGCGTTCGAATCGCTCCTGGCTATCAGTCCGTTCGCGAAGTGTGGCGCATTTGTGTGCAAAGCGCCGCTAAGTCAAGCAAAACGGGGGCGCTCGAAGGAGGTAAAATAATACCGTCGCCGTCAAACGGGCGAAAGAGTCCAGTCTTCGCTCGATCGCCGTTCGTTTTTGCCAATGCGGGTAATCACTTCGCGGCGCGCGCGTTCAAGCAATTGTGTCTGGGCCAGAGCGCTTGCGCTCCAACGCACCTCAAACTCTCCCACACCCCCATCCGCCAGCGCCACTTCGCGCGTTTCTCGCACGGGAATCGTCGAGGGATAAAAGAGATCTCCCGGCATCTCATTGAGTAGCGAGGAACCGGTTTTTTGCAGTTGGGCTAAAAATTGTCGCTGCTCAGCGGCGCTTTTCGCCGACAGTCCCTTTTGGGTCATCAAGTCTTCCGCAGCCTTCAACGCAGCGCTAACGCTTCCTCCGCCGGTTGTGTCTCCTGCCGCCAGAATGATTCCTTCTTGCGACAAGAGAATGGGAAACATGCTGTCAGTTGAACGCGTTTGTTCGATCTCACTAAGCCGCGCCAAGGCAGGGGGCGCCTCCACAGCAACTCCGATTTGCTGGCCTGAGATTGAAATGCCTCGGCTCTGAGGCAAAAACTCTACACGCCACTCGCGCGTGACAACAATCGCTTTGCCATCCCGAAGCCCTCTCGAAAGCCGGCGCCTCAAGACCATCGGATTGGTTGGCAATACAACGGGACCGAGCGCCAGAGCGAGGCTCGGGAGTAAACCTGAACACGCCACCGCGCCGCTCGCTGCGAATACCAAAGCGTGCCGCCGTTTCAGGGACATGAGACTTTACTCCGAGTCGATCGAACCGTGCCTGCGCCCGAGTGTGTGTTCAGCCAGCCATGTCAGTGTGTCAAGATGAGCGGCCTCACATACGGTGGCCACAATGGCGGGAGTCTCATAGGGATGCAACGCGCCAAGCCGCTTTACCGCCGGATCAATTTGCTCTGAGGTCGTCTTGAAGAGGACACCCACCTCATTGGCTGTTGCAAGCTCCCCCTTCCAGATGAAGACAGACTCGATCGGCCCCAGAATGTTGGCGCAGGCGATTAATCCTTCGCTGAGTAAACTCTTGGCGATCTTCCGCGCGGCTTCGGCGCTTGGGAGAGGGGTGTAGATTAGAGCGGCGCGTGGGACCGTCATTGGCCATAGCGGCCTTCTTGTTGCACCATTCCATCAACATGCGCTGCCCAGGCTGTGCTCGCGACAGTGAGCGCCCCGACCAATTGGTGTGCGGCCGCAATCCAGAGTTCCACGCCGCTCAAGACGGTTGCGATGCCCAGCACAACCATAGTCCCGAAGGCCGTGTGGAGTGCGATAGAAGCGCGTCGATCTCGATGGCGGACGCGGCGCGCAAGGTAGACAAGCGCCGCGACAGCAACCCACGCCCACCATCTGTGGAGAAAATGCAATACGGTTGGGTCGCTGGTCACAAGGAAAAGCAATCCACGTGAGCCATCCACTTCGGGGACCAATGTCGTCTCATACATAAATGGCCAATCGTAGGACGCGTGGCCTGCGTTAAGCCCTGCCACCCACGCGCCGAGAAGAAGTTGAACAAAAAGGACGCCAATAACCGCGACGCTTGGCCATGTTAGAGGCGCTGGTCCGGCCCCAGGGGCCCCTGCGATCCTTCGCATATCGCGCGCGGTCCAAACCAGAGCGGCCAGCAGCGTCAGCGCAGTGAGGAGGTGGAGCGAGAGACGGAAGTGACTTACATCGGTCATCCCGTCCTTAAGCCCTGATTGCACCATCAGCCAGCCGATGACACCCTGCAGTCCACCCAATACGAGCAGCCCAACAAGGCGCGGCTTGAAGCCCAATGGAATGGCTCTACGCATCCAGAACCACACAAGGGGCACGGCGTAAACCAGGCCCACCATTCGTGCGAGCAGCCGGTGGAACCACTCCCAAAAGTAGATGAACTGAAATTCCGAAAGCGTCATTCCGCCCACGCTCGCTTCAAGCTGATACTCCGGCGTTGCGCGATACTTTGCGAATTCCGCCTGCCACGCCGCTTCGGTAAGAGGTGGAAGAACGCCTGTGGCCACTTCCCATTCGGTGATCGACAGGCCGCTTTCAGTGAGCCGCGTGATGCCCCCGACCAGCACGATGAGGATTACAAAAACGGCGGTGATCTCGAGCCACCGCGCTACAGCCAGCGGACGCCCGTCACTCGCGCCATCCGTTGAGGGTGTAATCACGCCGGGGGAAGAGGCTGCAGACGTGGCCATCAGCGCGATAAATGTGGCGTTCGATGCATGAGCGCAAGACCAATTGCGCAAATCAGCAATGCGAAGCGTGCAAGCCTTGTGGCAGAAAAGGGGGCTCTTGCTCTATGATACATTATATCATAGAAGTCTTTCAGATGAGTATGCAGCCCTCAGTCTCTCAAACGTCCAAGTCTGGTCTGCGCCGTCGGATCGACCAGGTCGGAATTGGCCTTGCGGGCCTTTGCGCGCTCCACTGTGTCGCGACCATTCTCATCGTATCCGGTCTAGGAATAGGGGGGCACTTTCTTCTCGCTCCGGAAATCCACGAAATTGGTCTGGCCTTAGCGGTGATCGTCGCGGCGCTGGGCATTGGTTGGGGGGCCTGGCGGCACCGGCGTGCCGCGCCCGTCATAGTCGCTCTTGTCGGTCTTGGTCTTATGGCTGGCGCCTTGTTCGTCGGTCACGGTCCGGAAGAAGCTGTTCTGACGGTTATCGGCGTGCTTGTGGTGTCGGTCGGCCACGTGATGAACATGCGCAGGCTGCACTAGGGCTTCTGTACAAACTGCCGGTTGCGCCGTTGGACGGGGCGGCTATCTCCACAGTCATGATCAAAACAGCCACAACCAAAACCATCACGCTTAACGGCGAAACTCATTGCAGTGACGCCGCAACGATTGCCGCTCTCGTTCGTGAACTGGGCCTCGCGCCGGAAAAGGTCGCGGTGGAGCAGAACGGCCAGATAGCGCCCCGATCTATGCTGGGTAAGACACCGTTGGCGGACGGGGATGTCTTGGAAATTGTGCACTTTGTCGGCGGCGGGGATCACGCGGGAACGTCAGGGGCCGATTGCTGGAGCGTGGCCGGGCACACCTTCACCTCCCGGCTGATCGTGGGAACGGGTAAGTACAAGGACTTTGAACAAAACGCCGCCGCTGTGGCGGCCAGCGGTGCCGAAATCGTTACCGTTGCCGTGCGCCGCGTCAATGTGACCGATCCAAAGGCGCCGATGCTCACCGACTTCATCGATCCCAGAGAGATCACATATCTTCCCAACACAGCCGGTTGTTTTACCGGCGAAGACGCGGTTCGCACACTTCGTCTCGCGCGCGAGGCTGGCGGATGGAATCTGGTCAAGCTCGAAGTCCTGGGCGAAGCCCGCACGCTGTATCCTGATATGCGTGAAACGCTGAGCGCGTGCGAGACGCTGGCCAAAGAGGGCTTTGACCCAATGGTCTATTGCGTCGACGATCCGATTGCGGCCAAGCAGCTTGAAGAGGCGGGTGCGGTTGCGATCATGCCGCTCGGCGCGCCGATTGGCTCGGGGCTGGGCATTCAGAACCAGGTCACAATCCGGCTGATTGTCGAAGGCGCGAACGTGCCCGTTTTGGTCGACGCCGGAGTTGGCACTGCGTCCGATGCGGCGGTCGGTATGGAGCTGGGTTGCGACGGCATTCTCATGAACACCGCCATCGCCGAAGCCAAGGATCCGATCCGCATGGCGCGCGCCATGAAGCTGGCGGTCGAAGCGGGGCGCGAGGCCTATCTCGCCGAGCGCATGGGGCGGCGCAAATACGCCGATCCCAGCAGTCCGCTTGCGGGGCTGATATAGGGTAAGGCGCGCGCCACTCTATCAGAGCGCTTGGTCAATACACCTAACGCGCCTACCGCGGTTACTTCGTATTAACCAAAACGGGCGAAAGGTCGTCCTCGTACAGAGGAGACCTTACGTGACACTGGCGAGCACTTCCACGGCGACTATCGGCGAGATGCGCGAATTCGCAAGTTTTGAGCCGAACGAGCAGCGCTATATCAAGCGCAGCCTCGACATCGGCCTTGCGCGCAGCGATGCGTTCAAAACGTGGGGTCGGCGCGAGGATGAAAGCGTATCGATCCGCCGCCAGTATGTGGTGTACCAAGACCTCAAATCGGTGCGCGCGCTTGTCCCTGAGGACGGCGCGGTTGGCGATGTTGAGCGCTTTGTGAGCAAAGTGTTGCGCATCGCGGTGTTCGATCTGGAACAGGAAGGCATCGAAAGCTTCTCGGCCTTTCGGTTTCTGTATGAGCGTTTGATTGGTGCCAAGGCGCGACCGTATCTCCCTGCCGTGTTTTGCGGGGCCGCTGCACTGCCCACCATTCGCCCTGCCCAGCGCAAACTTTTGCTGCAGTCTTTGAGCGAAGCGGCCGCTACGGCGCCGGGTTGGTCGACCCGCGCGCAGGCGTTCTATCCGGAGCGGATCGAGGCCGCCGAAGCGGCCTGCTCAAACACCGCAAGGCTCGGGGCTGGCCAGTTCAACCGGTTGGAAATGGAACCACTTGTTGACCCAGGCCGGGAATAGGATCCGGTCGATATCTTGTTTGAGCGAGGTGGCGTTCTGCTCTTCGTAGAGCGTTCCGTTTCTCTCAAACGTGATCGTGGCCTCCGGATTGTTCTTGGCCCAGACCAGCACATCGTAATAGACGCGGTGCGTGCCGGACTTGGGAAGCGTGACGATGTCGTCGAGATA
>CALCCG010000047.1 GCA_937899785.1 uncultured Erythrobacter sp.
GTGGCCGCGCACATGGCCAAGCAAGACATCGTGATCACCACCGCGCTCATTCCCGGGCGACCGGCGCCGAAGCTCGTAAGCGCCGACATGGTGAAGTCCATGGCGCCGGGTTCGGTGATTGTGGATCTTGCCGTGGAGCGCGGCGGGAACGTGGACGGTGCGGTGCTGGGCGAGGTCGTGGAAACCGACAACGGCGTGAAGATCGTGGGCTATCGCAACGTGCCGGGCCGGATCGCGGCCACGGCGTCGCTTCTTTACGCGAAAAACCTCTTCACGTTCATCGACACCACCCTCGTGAACAAAGAAACCAAGGCGTTGGAGCCCAAGTGGGACGACGAGCTGATGACGGCCACCTTGCTCACCAAGGACGGCAAGCTCGTGCACCCGCGTTTCGGCGGCGAAACGCCGGCCGCGGCCTGAGGAGAGCCTGATGAAAGCCTATGCACAGGACGCCGCGACCGGCGCGGCCAGCGGGACGATGACCGCCTACGCGAACCTTCATCACAAACCCTGCGATGTCGGCATCATGATCGGCGCGCGTGACTATTGGGGCGCCGGCTATGGCCAGGACGCCTGGGACGCCTTGACCCGGTGGCTGATAAGCGAGGGGCGCGTGCGCAAACTGACGGCGGGGTGCCTGGCGGCGAACGGCGCCATGATTACACTGATGGAGCGATCCGGCATGGCGCGCGAAGCGGTGCGCGCGGGCCAAGAACTGCTGGACGGTGAGCCTTGCGATATCCTGCATTATGCCAAATTCGCCCGTTGATCGCCTGCCCGCGCCCTACGCGGTCGCGGTGCATGACGCGGGCGCGGCCAATATGATCACAGCCTGGGTTGCCGCCGCGAAAACTCCGCCCGCCCGTGTCTTGGCCGCGGGGCCGGCGCGCCGCATCTGGCGTCAGCGCTGTGGAGAGGAGGCCGCGCTTTGTGAGGTTCCGCAAGCGCTGGACGGGATGGCCAGCGCGCTAACCGGCACCGGCTGGGCGAGCGACTTTGAGCACCGCGCACGCGGCGCCGCCGCCCGGCTGGGCATGCGTTCAGTGGCGGTGGTGGACCATTGGGTGAACTACCTGTCTCGCTTTGAGCGCGGCGGCTGCACTCACATGCCCGCGGTGATCTGGGTGGGCGACAAGGACGCGCTGCGGATGGCGAAGCGGGCCTTCCCGGATACAAGAGTGGAGGACCACCCCAACCTCTATCTGGTCGAGCAAGCGCGCGAAGCGGGGCCGGTTCCAATGGCGGGCGATGCCGTTTTCTTGATGGAGCCTGCGCGCAGCGACTGGGGCGGGAGCGCAGCCGGAGAGTTCCAGGCGCTCGATTTCTTTATGAAAAACCGCGCCAAAGCGGGCGTTTCGCCCGGAACCCTTATCCGCTTGCGCCCGCACCCATCCGATCCACCCGGAAAGCACGACGCGTGGCTTTCGCGCCACCCTGAGGTGAAACGGGACACATCGCCCGATATGGCGCGCGCCTTGCGCGACGCACATTTTGTGGTGGGGCTCCATTCGACGGGTCTTGTGATCGGCTTGGAAGCCGGGCGCACAGCTATCACCGCTCTGCCGCCTTGGGCACCGCCTTGCGTCTTGCCACACAAGGGTATCGTGAAGCTGGCCGCTCTCTAAGGCCTTCGTTCCACGAGCGCTGGCACTCGGAAATCTCCTCCATATCGGTGGCACTTCACAGGGGCGCTCGCTTGCGAGTTCGCAGCCGACATGGGAGGCGACGCGCAATGATCGGTGTGTCCCTTCCTTCGCCCGCGAGAAGCGCGGCCCATGCCATAGTGAGCGCTGAAACCGCTTGGCTCGAAGGCCCGGGTAAGCTTGTCTGGCGCGCAGAGCCTATGCGGAACCCCGCGCCGGATCAGATCGCGTGTGAAACCATCGCCAGCGTGATCTCGCCGGGAACGGAATTGGCCGCCTGGCGCGGTGCAAACCCGCTTCGCGCAGGCGATCCCTATCCGCGCGTCCAAGGCTATTGCAACGTCGCCAAAGCGCTGGCGGTGGGCGAGCAGGTGGAAGGGATAGCGCCGGGCGACCGCATCCTCACCCTTCAATCGCACTGCAGCCACTTCGTCTGCTCAGCGCACGACATCTACCTCCGACTTGATCCCGATATGGACGCGGCGATAGTGGCGACCAGTTACCTCTTTCACCTGGGATACAACGCGGTTCTGCGCAGCGGCGCGCGGGCGGGACACCGGGTCGCGGTCATCGGGCTGGGCGTCCTTGGCCTCACCTCGGTGGCGATGGCGGCGATGGCCGGGGCTGAGGTTTACGCGGTCTCGGACCACCAAGGCCCGCGCGCCATCGCGCAGGAAAGCTATGGTGCGCGCGGCGCGTATGCCCGCCGCGACCATCAAGGTCTTATGCGCGCCCTAGGGCCCGGCGCCGATATCGTCATCCTCACCACCAACGGATGGGAAGACTTCCAGCTGGCGCTTGATCTGGCTGGCCAGAACGCGGTGATCGCCTGCCTTGGCTTTCCGGGGCGCGGCACCGAACCGGGCGCTTTCAACCCGCTTGCCGCCGATCCTTTCTACACCAAGCAATTGCGGATCGAGGCGGTGGGCTTCTCGCCGCTCGAAAACGACGCGCGCGGCTTTGCCCGCTTTAACCTGCGCGATAATCTTGGGATTATTGCGCGGTCGATAACGGGCGGAGCGCTTGACCCGGCGCCGCTCCTTTCAGGCGTCTATCCCGCGCGCCATCTTGAACAGGCTTACGCGGATCTCGCCGCGCGTAAGGACGGCGCGATCACCTATTGGCTGGACTGGACCGCGTGAGCGCGCAATTCACAGCGGGCGTGATCGGATGCGGGCGGATGGGCGCGTTCACATCGCCCAGCGTGCGGCAATATGGCCCGGCCTGCTTCCTGCCCAACGCCCATGCCGAGGCCATCGGGATGGAGGGCGCGCTTGATCTGGTAGCGTTATGCGACCCCGATCCGGAGGGGATGGAGCGCGCGGGTGAGCTGCACTCGGTCAAACACCTCTACGCTGACACCGATGCGCTGATGGCCAGCGGCGCTCCTGATCTTATTGGTCTTGCCACCCGGACCATGGGGCGCGCTGACATCATCCTCGAATGCATCGCGTCCGGGACACGCGCCCTGCATGTTGAGAAACCCTTGTGCAATTCGCATGAGTAGCTGTCGCGGCTTGAAGCGGCGCTTTTGGGCGAGGATGT
>CALCCG010000048.1 GCA_937899785.1 uncultured Erythrobacter sp.
CAGATGGAGCTGCAGCTCTTGGCGACGCTGTTCCTGCAAAACGACAATGATCGGGTGCAGGGGCTTCTCAAAGGCGGCATTGACCTCTTCGTCGCTGCGGGGCTCTTGGCGTTCCAGCGCAGGCGCCCGACGCTCGGCGAAATCTACCGGATCGCGGCATCTGGTGGGAACAAGCAGAAGGAGTACCTGGCGCGCTCCCATGAGGTGGAGAATGCGGCGGCCAGATTGATATTCACCCGGCTCGCCTCGACGAACAACGACACGCTGACCTCCTACGTGTCGCTCTTGATGACCTCCGGGCTCGATCAATGGCAGAACCCGGCCATCGATAATGCGACGGCGGTCTCAGACTTCGATTTCAGGACGATCCGCAAGAAGCCCTTTAGCGTGTACCTTGTGGTCCAGCCGCTTATGGTGAAGCCGCTGGCTCCGCTTATCCGGCTCTTCTTTTCGGATCTGCTCTCGGCGTTACAGGACAAGGAGCCGGGGCCGGATGAGCCCTGGCCGGTGATGATTATGCTCGACGAGTTCAATCGCCTCGGAAAGATGCCGATCGTCGCCGAGAGTATCGAGGTCCTACGCCAGTATCGCGGGCATCTTGCTGTGGTCACTCAGACCATCCCGGCCATCGATGAGATCTATGGAGAGAACACGCGGCGCGCGCTGCAGGGAAATGCGGGCATCAAGCTTTATCTGACGCCGTCCGATGAAAAGACAGTCGAGGAGCTCAGCAAGGCGGTCGGCAAGACCACAAAGACCGTCGTGACGCGCTCTCGTGCGGTCGGGAAGAACCCGTTTGAGGGGCGGAGCCAGTCCGAGCGAACCGAAGAGGTGTCGCTTCTGCCGGAGGACGAGGCACGCCGGCTGCCGCTCGACGAGATTATCGTTGTGGTGGATGCACAGATGCCGGTGCGTGCAAAGCGCGTAGTTTACTTTGAGGATCCATTCTTCAAGTCGATCCATGGTGCGCAAAATGGGGAGCTTCCGTTTCCCGAGGGGCCGGTGCCGCCGATGGGAGAGCTGCCGTTAAGTGTGAGGGCGATGCCAACAGCGCCTCGCGGGACGGGGCCGACCGGGCAGAATCTCGAGGCGCGGATGGGAATTGGCAAGCGCGGTACAGAAACGCCCGTCCATGCCGGTCAAAGACCGGACAAGAGAAGGGCGCGGGCTGCTGTTTTGGCAGAGGATCAGCGTCAATTTGAGATGGATTTCGAAGCTGCGGGCCAGCTGAGCGTGAACACCGCTAGCGAGGATGACGTGGCGCTCGTTGAAGATGCGCTTGGCGATCTCGAGCGCTTCGAGGGAGAGATTTCGGCAGAAAGTGTATCGATCGACCGAGCGGTTTCTGGTTAGACGGGCAAATGAGCGAACGTTGGCAAGGCTGAACTTAAACTTCTATGGCCGGTGATGGAACCGGTCCAGTTTATTCCTGCGCCTCTGAGGCAGCCCTGATCCGTATTCCAAGCAGTCCTAAAACCTGTGTTGCGCTTTCTTGTTGCTCAATTTTTCCATTGTGCAACAGGGTTTTGACACATCGCTATTCTGAGCAGCCGAGCCTACCCAAGTGGGTCAGTTGTAAGAGGCCCCTTGTTTACAACATCTTACGCCGCTCAACCCGACCGGAAGGTGTTGCGCTATGGGACGTTTTTGCGCGTATCTTCATGACCGCTGTGCGGACAAAGTGAGAATTCGCT
>CALCCG010000049.1 GCA_937899785.1 uncultured Erythrobacter sp.
AAGCCGAAGCCGCGATGCTCGGCCAGCCGATCTCGATGCTGATCCCCGAAGTCGTTGGCTTCAAGCTCACCGGCCATATGGCCGAAGGCGTCACCGCGACCGACCTCGTGCTGACCTGTGTGCAGATGCTGCGCGAAGTGGGCGTGGTGGGCCGCTTTGTCGAATTCTACGGGCCGGGCGTTGCGAACCTCACCCTGGCCGACCGCGCGACCATCGCCAACATGGCGCCCGAATACGGCGCGACCTGCGGCTTCTTCGGCATCGACGACAAGACCATCGATTACATGCGCCTCACCGGCCGCAGCGAAGAAAACCTCGCTCTGGTCGAAGCCTACGCCAAGGAACAAGGCATGTGGTTCGATCCGGCCGCTGAGCCCGTGTTCTCGAACACGCTTTCGCTCGACATGACGACCGTTGTGCCCAGCCTTGCCGGACCCAAGCGTCCGCAAGACCGCGTGATCCTTCCCGAAGTGGACGAGCTGTTCAACGGCGAGCTTAAATCGGTTTACAAGAAAGACGCGCCCGTACGCGCCGGCGTCGAAGGCGAAAATCACGACATTGGCGACGGCGATGTTGTGATCGCGGCGATCACCAGCTGCACCAACACCTCGAACCCTGACGTGCGCATCGCGGCGGGCCTGGTGGCGAAGAAGGCGGTCGAGAAGGGCCTGTTGCCCAAGCCTTGGGTGAAGACTAGCCTCGCGCCCGGTTCGCAGGTTGTCACCGACTACCTCGTCAAGTCGGGTCTGCAGGACGATCTCGACGCGATCGGCTTTGACCTTGTCGGCTATGGCTGCACCACCTGCATCGGCAATTCCGGCCCGCTTGCGCCGCCCATCAGCCAGGCGATCAACGGCAACGACATCGTCGCGGCTAGCGTCCTCTCGGGCAACCGCAACTTCGAAGGCCGCGTCAGCCAGGACGTGCGCGCCAACTTCCTCGCCTCGCCGCCGCTCGTGGTCGCTTACGCCTTGAAGGGCACGGTCACCGAAGACATCACCACCACTCCGATCGGTCAGGATCAGGACGGCAACGACGTCATGCTCTCCGATCTGTGGCCGACCAACGCCGAGATTGCCGAGCACCGCGCGGCCAATATCGACCGCTCAATGTTCGAAACCCGCTACGCCAACGTCTATGACGGCGATGAGCACTGGCAGGCTATCACGGTTGAGCCCTCGGACACGTATCAGTGGCGCGCTGGCAGCACCTATGTCGCCAACCCGCCTTACTTTGAGGGCATGGAGATGACCCCGGCGCCGGTCACCGACATTATCGACGCGAAACCGATGGCGATCCTGGGCGACAGCGTCACCACCGACCACATCTCGCCCGCCGGCGCGATCAAGGAAGACAGCCCGGCGGGCGTGTATCTAAAAGGCAGCCAGGTCGCCAAGAAGGACTTCAACTCCTACGGCTCGCGCCGCGGCAACCACGACGTGATGATGCGCGGCACCTTTGCCAATATCCGCATCAAGAACGAGATGGTTCCGGGTGTCGAAGGGGGCTTCACCACCTATAATGGTGAGCGGATGGCGATCTACGACGCCGCGATGAAGCACAAGGAAGACGGCACCCCGCTGATCGTGATCGGCGGCAAGGAATACGGCACCGGCTCCAGCCGCGACTGGGCGGCCAAGGGCACGATCCTTCTGGGCGTGCGCGCGGTGATCGTCGAAAGCTTTGAGCGCATTCACCGCTCCAACCTCGTCGGCATGGGCGTGCTGCCGCTCCAGTTCAAGGACGGCGCCACGCGCGAGACGCTTGGTCTCACGTCGGATGACACGTTCTCGATCAAAGGCTTGGCTGACCTCGAGCCGGGTCAGGATGTCGAGATCGAGGTTGCCCGCGCGGATGGCTCGACCTTCACCTTCCCGGCTCTTTGCCGTATCGATACCGCCAATGAGATGGAGTATTATCGAAATGGCGGCATCCTCCACTACGTCCTGCGCAAACTGGCCGTGTAAGACTTTGGCGCTGACCCGAACATCGCTTGTTGGCGCGGGCTGTCTGCTCGCTCTGGCCGCCTGTTCGGGGGAGGCTGACAAGGATTACCAGGATGAAGCGGGGCCAGCGCCCAGCTTGATCCCACAGCTTGCCTCGTTTGAGACCGATGAGACGGGTCCCGGTGTCTTTGTCTCCGGGATCGACCCGCACAGCTTTGCCCGGCGGATAGAGCAAGAGGATGTGCGCCTGGTCGACGTGCGAACTCCGGCCGAGTTCGCGCAAGGCGCTATCCCGGGCGCTCAGAACATTCCCCTGGACGCGTTCAAGCCGGAAGATTTCTTGGCCGGAGAGGGGAAACGACTGCTTCTCTACTGCCGCTCGGGTCGACGTCAGGAGAAGCTTTAGCCCGGCTTGAATTGGCTGGGATTAGCGGCGCGGTTCATCTCTCCGGCGGGATAATCGCATGGCAACGAACGGGCTACACGCTTCAAATTCCCTAACAATCTGTAATCATCCAGACTTCGCCGTAGCCAAAACTTGGTCAATACAGTAAACTTGGAACACGCCGCGTTCTCGAATTGGCGGCGTTAGGAGGAGAATGACCCCGATGCTTGCACAAACCCCTTTCCTAGCTGTGATTGCTCTGGCGCTGCAGGCGGCTCCGGAGACTACGGAAGAAGCGGCGGCGCAACAGGCGCAGGCCCAGGAGACCGAACAGAGCGAAACGACTGGCCCGGCCCCGGCGGATGATCCTGTCAAGGAAGAAGCCAAAAAGAACGACCCAGACGAAATCATCTGTCGGCGCGAGGCCGTAATAGGCTCAAAGTTCAAGAAGAAGATCTGCGCCACACGAGCAGAGTGGCAGACTCTTGCCGATCGCAGTCGCGATACAACTCAACAATTCCAGCGCCGCGGCAAGGGCCTTGAACCGGTAAACTGACCTCGCTGTCCCGCTTACCCAAAAGGGGCGACCCCTCCTTGGAGTTGCCCCTTTTTTCGCCGCCCCGTCCCGTCCGGATCACACCGCTTGAGCGGCACGCCTCGCGCGCTTGCGCGAACGACGCCCCAGCACCGCCGCCGCTGCTAGGCCAAACAGGGCCATCATCGGTGGAGCGGGCACTTCGGTGCCTCCGCTTGTCGAGGTCGTGGTGCCCCCCGAGCTGCTCGACGAGGTCGATGTCGAGCTCGACGTTGACGTTGACGTTGAGGAGGAGCTCGATCCAGAGGTCGAGGTCGATGAGGACGAGCTCGTGCTGCTCGTCATATCTCCTGACGTTGTGCCGCCACTGGTCGCCCCGCCTGAGCTGGAAGTAGAGCTCGACGTTGAAGACGAAGTGCTCGTGCTGCTCGAGGTTGAGCTCGATCCACCCGTGGATGAGCCCCCCGAGGTCGAACCACCTGTGCTCGATCCGCCGCTCGACGAAGAACCGCTCGATGAAGACGACGAAGAGGAAGAGCCGCTGCTGCTCGATGAGCCGCCGGTCGAAGTCGCGCCGCCGCTTGTGCTGCCGCCAGACGTAGTGCTGCCGCCAGACGAGGAGCTGCTGGACGAGGAACTGGAGCTGGAGCTGGACGAAGACGACCCTGACGAGGACGATCCGCCGCTCGACGAACTTCCCCCACTTGAACCTCCCCCAGTGGAGCCGCCCGTCGAAGAGTAGCCGCCTGTCGTGGTGCCACCTGTGGTGCCACCGCTGCTGCCACCCGACGAGCTGGATGTGGAGGAGCTGGACGACGAGCTCGAAGAGCTGCGTGAGGTACTGCTGCTGGTCGAAGTCGTGCTCGATACATTTCCACTGGTGGTGCTGGTGCTCGACACATTGCCACTCGTGGTCGTGCTGGTCTTGCCCCCTGTGGTGGTCGTGGTGGTGGTCGTCGTCGTCGTCGAACCGCTGGTGGTTCCACTCGAACCGCTCGACGTGCTGGACGAGGACGATGATCCGCCCGTGCTCGTGCTCCCGCCAGAGGTCGAGGTCGACCCACCAGAAGTCGAGGTCGAGGTCGAGCCTCCCTGATCGCCGCCTGTCGTTGTGGTGCTCACAACCGAGACATCGCCAGAGGACGAACCGCCTCCGCCGAAGAAACCTCCGAAAAAGCCACCCCCGCCAAAGCCACCGAGGCCTCCGCCCACAAGCACGGGCGCGGCGCCGCCACCGCCACCACGCACCGGCGGAAGCGGAGGCAGAGGCGCGGGCGCGTAGGCGACCTGGGCAATCGGCGGGCATTCTTCTGTATCAATGTAAGCGTTGACCGCGCCATCAGGCAGCGGCGCCGATTGCGCCACACGGCCTGCGCCGCCAAAGGCCTGAGGGATCGGCTGACACTCAAGCGTGCGCTCTACAATGCGACGACGGCGCAGCTCCGGCTCGGGCAGCGGAGGAAGTTCGCGCGTGCGTGTCTTGATGTATTTGGACTGCACCACCGGCTCGGGCAAAGGGCCGCCCTTGACCAGCTTGCCATCCGCGTCCGAGCTGTAAATCGGATCTTCCGTCACCATCGGCTCAGCGACGCGCACCGCTCCACCTTGCTGCGCGATCTGCACCGCGCCACCCGTCATCAGAGCAACGCCCGCAGCGGTGGCGGATAGCTTGGCGGCGGCCAGTTTGATCGACATAACCCGAAACCTTGTTCCATCGTTTTGGCATCGGCGTGGGGTTCCACACGTCCACCAATTCCAAGCCTGTCATGGCCTGCAAGGTCTTTGCACGGCAATGCGGTTAACCATGTCTGGCGGCTCCAACGGCTCCAAAAACCGCGAAAACCCGCGGATTTCCGCGCCGCTGTCCCGATTTGACACCAAAAGTTGCGTCTCGGTAAGCTAAATGATGGAGCCAAGAGGCGAAGCGTCTACCGGCAGCCTTGCTCGCCGATCAGGAGTGTGTCAGTCTTCTCATCAGGAAATAAGAGGGGCTGGAATCATGATGTATCTTGCAGTGTTGTTGGCAGCGACCGTTCCCTCGCAGGCAGACACGCCCGCTGCGACCAAGCCAGCCGAGGCCGCCTCCGCAAAGGTGGCTAGTCAGGACAAAGTGGTGTGCAAGCGCACCGCAATGGCCGGCTCGAAGGTCAAGAAGAAGGTCTGCGCCACGGCGGAGCAATGGGACGCGTTGGCTGAGCACAGCATCCGGACCACGCGCGAGCTTCAACGCAATCGCGGCTCAACCAAAGGCGGATAACGCCGCTCACTCTTCGTCTTCGAAAAGCCCCTGTTGCGGGCTGGCCGGGCCATGTTTGGGCACGTCGATCCCCAGATGTTCCCAGCCCGCATCGTTCAACGCGCGTCCGCGCGCGGTCCGCGCCAGCAGGCCGAGCTGGATCAGGTAAGGTTCGACCACATCCTCAACCGTGTCGCGCGGTTCAGCCAGGCCCGCCGCCAACGTCTCGACGCCTACGGGGCCGCCCTTATAGGTCTCTGCGATCATGGTGAGATAGCGGCGGTCCATCGCGTCGAGCCCCAGCCGATCGATCTCCAACCGCGTGAGCGCGTCATCCGCGATGGCGCGGGTGATGGTCGCCTCTCCGGCCACTTGAGCAAAGTCGCGCACCCGCCGCAACAGCCGCCCCGCCACACGCGGCGTGCCCCGGGATCGGCGAGCGATCTCACGCGCACCGTCGGCGTCGATAGCCAGCCCCAGCAACCGCGCGCCGCGCGTCACCACCAG
>CALCCG010000050.1 GCA_937899785.1 uncultured Erythrobacter sp.
GCGCGATCTGGGCTTTGGCTCCCGCGCGTGGCGGGTCGAGCAGAGCCGCACCAAATCGGTTAAGCTCGTCGGGCTTCAGGGGGTTGCGAAACAGATCACGGTGCAATGCGTGCACGTCGCGGGCGCCCCGCGCAGCGGCGAGCTTGCAAGCGAGATGCGCCGCGCGATCGGCCTCGATGGCCAGCACCTTTCGACCCTCTCGAAGCCCAAAGGCAAAGGTCCCCAACCCCGAAAAGAGATCCACCACCGGGCCGCTTTCGCGCAGCCAATTGCGCGCGTCCTCGACCATCCGCGCTTCGGCATCGTGCGTCGCTTGCAAAAAGGCCCCGACCGGCATCGGCACCGGTAATCCGGAAAGCGTAACCGTAACCGGTTCTGGCTCCCAAACGGTCTCTGGCCCAAAACCCTGATCGACGCTCAGCCGCGCGGCGTGGCTGCGCTGTGCGTAATCAAGCGCCGCTTCGGTCGAGGCGAGCCCGTCCAGACTCATGTTGCCAAGCGCCACGTCGACACCCTGGTCGCAAAGCGTGAGGCTTACATCCATGGCCCCGCTACCACCAATCTGAGCGACCAGCTTGCGCAAGGCGGGCAGGCGATCCGCCAGCTCGGGCGCCAGAACAGGGCATTGCTCAAGATTGAGAATCCGATGCGAACCACCTTGCCTAAACCCAAGAACCAAGCCGCCGCCCTTGCGGGTTGCGTGCAACGTGGCGCGGCGGCGGGAATGCGGTGGCGAAAGATGCGTTTCGAGCGGCTGCTTAGGCTCTAAACCTTGGCCGCTGGCCGCGTTAAGCACCCGGCTGGTGACAAAATCCGCAAGCGTCTCTTCATCGGCGTTTTGCAGCTGGCAGCCGCCGCACACCCCAAAGTGAGAGCAAGCCGGTGATACGCGGTGCGGTCCGGCCTCGATCCGTCCATCGGAAAACACCGTGTCACCCGGGATCGCGCCCTTCACATGTAGGCCACTATCGGTGACACCGTCGCCCTTGGCCGCTATCCGCACGATGGTTTCCGCGTGGCTCACAGACAGGCCGCCATCGCCTCGCTAACCCGGCTCGCCAAATCATCAGCGGTAAAGGCCGGGCCGCAAAGCCGCGCCGCTTCGCGGTGCAGCCAGAGCGCCTCGCACGCGGCATCAAACAGCGAGCACCCCGTCGCAAGCCGGCTTGCCAGGATACCCGCCAGCACATCGCCGCTGCCCGCGACGGAGAGCCAGCTGGAGGCGGCAGGCCCGATGGCTAGCGCTCCATCGGGCGCCGCGACAAAGCTGTCAGGGCCCTTAGCGAGCACCACCATACCGCTCGCCCGCGCTAGGGCTTGCGCTTTGGCCATGCGGCCGGATGCAAGGACGCAGAAGGACGCGCATAGAGCCTCGAGCTCCCCGTCATGGGGTGTGACGACGATGGGCGTGCCTTTACCGATCTTGTGAGGCTCAAGCAGGTGGAGCGCATCGGCATCCAACACGATCGGCCTCGCGCACTTCAATGCATGGTCCAAGACGTCGCGCGCGTGCGCGTCCCGCCCAAGACCTGGGCCCACCAAGACAGCGCTGATCCTCGTATCGGCCAGTGTGTCGCTCAACGCTGCGGGTTCGCAGACCAGGCCCGCCGGCCCTTGCGTTGTCGGCAAGCCGAACAGTTTGACGTAGCCCGCCCCGCTCCGCATCGCCGCTTGGGCGGCCAACAACGCCGCCCCGGACATGGCGCCGCTCACCACGGCGCAAAGGCCTCGGCTGTATTTGTGCGCACTGGTCCCGGGAGCGGCGATCCGAGGGCGTGAGACGCGCTGGGCTGCGCCCTCAACCGCATCAATCCCGATTGGCACCAGTTTCAGCCGTCCGACATATGCGCGCGCCACGCTTAGGCAATGCGCAAACTTCCAGGCCCCCAGCGCCAGCGTCACATCATAGCAAGGCAGCTTCTCGTTGAGCGGATCGCCCGTGTCTGTTGCAATTCCAGATGGCAGATCAATCGCCACTCTAACCGCATGGCGATCGGCAAGGTCTCGCAACAGCAGCGCGTGCTCCGGTTCGAGAGGGCGCGCAAGGCCGGAGCCAAACAGGCAATCCACGAAAACATCGCCTTCAACCCGTCCTCCCGATGTCAAAACCGTGCCACCCCACGCCAGGCGTGCGTTGGCGGCCGCCTCGGTCTTTGGTGGCTCGGGCGCGACAATCTGCACGGCGATGCCCCACTCTTTCAGAAAGCGGGCAAGGACGTAGCCATCGCCGCCATTGTTGCCAGGCCCGCAAAGGACACTCACCGCTCGCCCAGCGCCAATCCGCCGGATCCACTCTGCCGCGCCTTTGGCAGCCGTTTCCATCAGCTCTCCGACACTCGTTCCGGTGTCAAAGATCCGTTGCTCGGCGTCGCGCATTTGCGCAGCGGTCAGGATCTGGGAGGCGCTCATCAAGGATCGGGAAAAACGCTGATGAGCGATACGCGGTAACGATCTCCAGAAACAGCGATCTCCTGCACCGCTCCATCGTCGATGAACGAGTCGATAGCCTCTGCTCCATCGGCCGCGACCAATTCACCCTGAGCGGTGTCGAACACGAACCGCCGATGCACCCCATCGGGGTGATGAATGACAAAGACTGTGTCGCCCTTGGTCGCTACGGTTTCCAGCGTGCACACGCTTGCAAATCGGGCCCCATAGCCAAGCGCGCAATCAACGCTCTTACCATCCGGCGCGCCGCTTTCAGGAGCGCACGCCGCGAAGAATGGGAGCGCGGCGGCGAATGCGAGACTAGATATCCGCATAGACGTGCGTTTCGGCTCTTGCGCCGGGATGGGTGCGCGCCCCCGCTCGCGCGGATCCCACGTTTTGCGCGTAACGAAACAAGGCGCCGGACTGATAATCGTTTGCGCGCGGACGCCAGGCCTTGCGGCGCTCTTCCAAGAGCGCTTCGTCCACCACAAGATCGATCGTGCCCGCTTGAGCGTCGATCGAAATCGTGTCGCCATCTTCAACCAAAGCAATCGGGCCGCATTCCGCGGCTTCCGGCCCAACATGGCCGATGCAAAAGCCGCGCGTTGCGCCCGAGAAGCGCCCGTCGGTGATAAGCGCGACCTTTTCGCCCATGCCTTGGCCATAAAGCGCAGCGGTGGTGGAGAGCATTTCGCGCATGCCGGGGCCACCTTTGGGCCCTGCGTAGCGGATAACGACGACGCTTCCTTCGGCGATGTCGCGCGCCTCAACCGCAGCGAAAGCGTCCTCCTCGCGATCGAACACGCGCGCCGAACCGGTAAACTGCAAGCGGTCCATCCCGGCCACTTTCACAATTGCGCCATCGGGCGCAAGCGACCCTTTCAGACCCACAACGCCCCCGGTTGGAGTGATCGGATTGGAAACCTCGTAAAAGACCTTTTGATCAGGATTCCAAGCGATCTCCTCGATGTTCTCACCCAGCGTCTTGCCGGTTACGGTCATAGGATTGGGGTCAAGGAAACCGCCGTCAAGCAAAGTCTTCATCCCCATATAGACGCCGCCGGCTTCGTGCATATCCTTCGCGACATACTTCCCGCCCGGCTTCAAGTCAGCGATGTAAGGTGTTGATTTAAATATATCAGCGACGTCGAAGAGATCGAACTGGATCCCCGCCTCGCTCGCCATGGCAGGCAGGTGAAGCGCTGCGTTGGTTGAACCTCCAGTCGCCGCAACGACGCGCGCCGCGTTCTTAAAGGCCGCGCGGGTGCAGATGTCGCGTGGGCGCAAATTGCTATCCAAAAGCGTCATGACCTGGCGTCCAGCGGCCACCGCAATGTCATCGCGCGATCGGTAGGGAGCGGGCGCCATATTGCTGTTTGGAAGGGACAATCCGATCGCCTCGCCCACACACGCCATGGTGTTGGCGGTAAACTGTCCACCGCAAGCGCCGTGCCCCGGGCAGGCGACCTTTTCGAGCGCGATAAGCTCTTGAAGCGGGCAATTGCCCGCCGCGTGCTGACCGACAGCCTCGAACACATCGACCACGGTCACATCTTCTCCGCGATGCGTGCCGGGCAGGATCGAACCGCCGTAAACAAAAATGCTCGGCACGTTTAACCGGAGCATCGCCATCATCATGCCCGGCAGGCTCTTGTCGCAGCCCGCAAAGCCAACAAGCGCATCGTAGCAATGCCCGCGCACCGAAAGCTCGATGGAATCGGCGATGACTTCGCGGCTTACCAGAGAGCTTTTCATGCCCTGATGCCCCATCGCGATCCCATCGGTGACGGTGATGGTGTTGAAGCGCCGGGGCGTGCCGCCATTTTCGATTACGCCTTCGCGGCAGATATCGGCCTGCGCGTTGAGCGTCGTATTGCACGGCGCGCTGTCGTTGCCCGCACTCGCCACCGCCACAAAAGGTCGCGCGATCTCCTCTTCGGTCATGCCCATCGCGTAGTAATAAGAGCGATGAGGCGCCCGCTCAGGCCCAACCGAGACGTGACGCGAGGGAAGTTTCGTTTTGTCGAAGCGCGAAGACATAGAGGTACCTATTTGCTGCTCTTGGCTAGCCCCTGCCCTCGCGCAAGCGCGAGCGCAACCCTCCCGGCCACGTCGGCAATCACTCCCGCCCAGCGCGCTTGATCAGCGCGCGTGGAGATAAGGTCTTGCCGGATCTCGATTGCGCAATAGGGACGGGCCTTGGCTTCGGCGTGGCGGTTCATCGTCGCGTTGAGATCGCGGCCCGAATAAGGCTCGTTGTCGCCAACGGTGAACCCAAGCTCCCGGAAGAAGCGGATTGCGTGGCGCGCGGCGCGCTCGTCCTGGTTGTAAAGCAACGCAACCTCCCACGGGCGAGGGCCTGGGCTCGTCTCAAGCTTGGGCGTGAAACTGTGGATCGACAGGATCAGATCGGGTGTCAGAGCGTCCAACCAGCGCGCTAACTCGGCGTGATAGGGTCGATAGTATCGCTCGAGCCGGCTCTCCACGTTCGCTCCGATGTTTCCGGGTATGAGATGACCATCGCTGGTTTCGGGCACAAGGTTGGGGTGATCCTCCTCGCGGTGCAGATCAATCACAAGTCGGCTGAGGGTGGCCAGATGCGCGGGGAAGTGATGCGTGTCCGCCAATCGCTGAACCACGCCTTCAACGCCGATATCGACCGCGATATGCTTCTTCATCAGCTTTGCCGAGACGCCGAGCGGTGTGTCTTGGGGCACCGCAGCCGACGCGTGGTCGGCCACGCACACAACGCGCGGGGCAAGCGGATCGTTCGCATCAAAGCTTCCGGTTTGGCGGTAGGGGGCAAAGGGGCTCATGGCACCGACCGCCTTAGCGCAGTTTGCCCCCCAGCATCCACCATTGCGGGTGATTGCGCGCCATGCGCTCGCGCGCCGCCTCGCTTTGTTCAACCTTGTCGAACAGCGCGAAGCAGGTCGCTCCGGACCCGGACATGCGGGTGAGCCAAGCCTCGGTGCCCTTAAGCGCGTCGAGCACATCGCCGATGGCGGGGCACAGCGATAAGGCGGGGCCTTCAAGGTCGTTGCGCCCTTCAAGCGCAATGGTACGCGCCGAGCCCGTGGGGAGCGGCCCGCGATCGACCTGGTCCCACGCTTTGAACACAGGGCCGGTTGCGAGCGGAACGCTGGGATTGACGAGTAGGACGGGGGTCCCTGCAAGATCGTTCTCGACCTCCGTCAGCTCTGTGCCGGTCCCAAGCCCGATGGCCATCTCGCTGCGCACGCAAGACGGAACGTCCGCGCCAAGCTTGGCGGCGCGCGCTTGCCAGTCCTCGGGCAGGCCGTGAAGCGCCTCCACCATCCGAAACACCGCACCCGCATCCGCTGACCCACCGCCAAGGCCAGCGGCTACGGGCAAGTTCTTCTCCAGCGTGATGGAGAGGCCTTGAGGACGCGGCAAACTCGCCAGAGCGCGCGCGACGAGGTTATCGAGCGGATTGTCAATGGCTTGCGCAAACGGCCCGAAGGTTGTGAGGCTGTCCTGATCCGCTTGCCTTGCCGTCAGCGTATCGCCCGCGTCGACAAAGGCGAACAGCGTTTCGAGCACATGATAGCCATCATCGCGCCGCTCACGGACGTGCAGCGCAAGGTTGATCTTGGCGTAGGCGGTTTGGGTCAACGACATGACCTATTTACCGCCGGGTCCAATTCGGACTGGCGTCATAAATTTCGGCAGTTTCGTGATCCCAAATCCAGAGCCGCGTCGATCCCGAAGCCAGGATAAGCAAATCTCCCGACCCGTTCGAACCGACGGCAACAGCACCCTGTGGGAACGCGGTCCAATTGCGCGCTGAGGAAGTCTCGGCAACGATGCTTGCTCTCATAGAACGCGCAAGACGCTTTCTATCTGAACCGTCCACTATGGTGTGAAGCTCCCAATAGTCTCCCTCTGGGTAAAGGTCCGAGGTCACAAACACTTCGCCTCCATTGGATCCCTCCAATCTTGCGCGCAGTTCGGATGGAAACTCGCAACCGAGTTCCGCTTCCGCAGCTTCGATAAGCGCCACAGACACAGGAAACGCCATTATTTTGCGCTGTCGCCTACATATTCGGATAGTTCGGCCCGCCGCCACCCTCGGGCGTTACCCAGTTGATGTTCTGGTTGGGGTCCTTGATGTCGCAGGTCTTGCAGTGGACGCAGTTTTGCGAGTTGATCTGGAACTTGGGCTCCTTGCCGTCCTCCTCGATCCACTCATACACACCCGCTGGGCAATAGCGTGAAGAAGGGCCGGCAAAGATCTCAAATTCGCTGCTTTTCTGCAGCGCCGCATCGCCTAATTGCAAGTGAACCGGCTGATCCTCTGCGTGGTTGGTGTAGCTGTAGGCGACATTGGTGAGCCGGTCGAAGCTGTAGACACCGTCGGGCTTGGGATAGTCGATCTTGGGATACAGATCCGCGCGCCCTGTCATCGTGTAATCCGCGTGGTGCTTCATACTGATCGGCAGGCCGATCTTGAGCGTGCGCATCCACATATCAACACCCGCCAGGATCGAGCCGATATCATCGCCATACTTGGCCACGGCGGGCTCTGCGTTCTGCACCTTTTTGAGCTCATCCGCGATCCAGCTGTTTCGCAGGTTCGGCTCATAAGACTGCAATTCGGGCTGGCTTTCATGGTTACCGATTTCTTCAGCAATCGCCTCGGCGCACAGCATGCCGCTCTTGATCGCCGTATGGCTGCCCTTGATGCGCGGCACGTTCACAAAGCCCGCCGCGCAGCCGATCAGCGCGCCGCCGGGGAAGGCAAGCTTGGGCACCGATTGCCAACCGCCCTCATTGATCACCCGCGCGCCATAAGCAACGCGTTTACCTCCCTCGAGTATCGCTTTGATTTCCGGGTGTGTTTTCCACCGCTGGAACTCCTGATAGGGCGACACCCAAGGATTCTTGTAATCCAGCGCCGTGACAAAGCCGAGCGCCACTTGATTGTTGGCCTGGTGGTACAAAAACCCGCCGCCCCAAGTGCCGCTTTCGCTAAGCGGCCAGCCTTGGGTGTGAAGCACACGGCCCGCCACGTGATTGGCGGGATCAATATCCCAAAGCTCTTTAATTCCAAGACCATAGACCTGAGGTTCACAATTGGCCTCAAGATCAAACTTGGCCTTCATCTGTTTGGTGAGGCTGCCGCGCGCGCCTTCGGCGAACAGAGTGTACTTGGCTTCGATCTCCATGCCCGGGGTGAAATCGGGCTTCTGCGAGCCGTCTTCGGCCACGCCCATGTCCTGGGTGATCACACCTTTGACGGCGCCGCTTTCGTCGAACATGACTTCAGACGCCGGAAATCCGGGGAAAACCATCACGCCGAGCTCTTCAGCCCTTTCCGCAAGCCAGCGCGTCAGATTGCCGAGCGATCCGGTGTAGCATCCGTTATTGCTCATCAACGGCGGCATAAAAATGTGTGGAAGCGGTGTTTTACCGCTCTTACTTAACACCCAGTGCCAATTGTCCGTCACCGGGGTTTCGGCCATCGGACAATCCATATCGCGCCACTCGGGCAAAAGCTCATCAAGCGCTTTGGGATCGACAACCGCACCCGAAAGGATATGCGCGCCGATCTCTGAACCCTTTTCCAGGACAACAACTTCAAGCTCTTCGTTGAGCTGTTTCAGCCGGATCGAAGCGGCGAGACCCGCTGGGCCTCCCCCCACGATCACGACATCGCATGGCATGCTTTCGCGTTCAGTCATTTGCTCTTTTTAATCCCTACTCGCGCTTCGCCGCAATTCTGCGCCTTTTGCTCGTGTCTACCCCTTGATTAGACGACCCGGGACAGTCAAGACCTGTCATACTCACCATGAACGCGCCCGAAACCCCCAACCAAGACGCGATATCCAAGGAGGTCGCCTCAGCGCTCGACTGGTGGCGAGAGGCCGGCGTGGACAGCGAGTTCAGCGATGACGCTACGAAATGGCTGAGATCGGGCGACAAACCGGTTGAAGGCGCGAACCCTGCAAGCCCAGCGCCGACCGCGCGGGCAACCGCGCCGCATGGGCCTAAGAACCCTGCACATTCGGCCGATGGAAAGCGCGAAAGGGTCGATTTTTTCGCCGAGGGCAAACCTTCATCGCTGGAGGAATTCCGGGAATTCTGGATCACCGCGCCAAAGCTTGACCCCGCTGGGCCAAGGGGCCGTGTCGCGCCTCGCGGACCATCACACGCTGATGTGATGGTCCTCGTAGTGGATCCCGAGGTAAGCGATCGCGACCGTCTCCTCTCGGGTCCGCAAGGGGAACTTCTCAGTTCCATCTTGTCGGCGATGCAGGTGGATGTGGAGAGGGTTTACGTCGCTTCTGCGCTGCCACGACACACTCCGCTCGCAGACACACAGGCGCACGCCGAAGGGGGAATGGATGCTGTGCTGTCTCATCACATCGGATTGGTTCAGCCGAAACGGTTGATGGGATTTGGCGCTGGGCTTGCCCCGTTCTTTGACCAAAACGTAAACAAGGGCGACGCCGGTTTACGGGAAAGTAACTATAATACGCTCATAAAGGACGTGCTTTCGGGCGAAGGGCTCGACTCGCTGATGCCTATGCCTATTCTCAAAGCCCGATTTTGGCAGAGATGGATCGAATGGTCGGCGTAACGCGTATGAAACTGTCTTCTCAAGCGCTTGTCGTTTGCGGCGCGCTTGCCTTTGCGGCATCGGCGACCACCGCCTCAGCCACCACAGCCCAAGCGCCAAGTCCAAGCGTCACACAAAGCATGGTCGCGCGCTACGATCCCAGCGCAAGCCGCGCTGCGGTGCCCACGCTGCTTTCCGAGCGCGCACGCGATCTCTACCGCCAGGTTTTCGCAGCGATAGACGCCGAAGACTGGGAAAAGGTCGAAACCCTTCTCGCAGACGCTCCGGTCGGACTTCTCCACCAGGTCGCGCTGGCGGAGTACTACACCCACGCCAACAGCCCTAAGGTTTCAGCCGAGCGGATCGCAATGTGGTTTAAGGCGGGCCTCCACCTTCCGCAATCCGAGCAACTCGGGCGGATGGGCGCCAAGCGCGGGCTTGAAGTCTTGCCCGTATTCCCTGCGGGCAAAGCGCTTCGATATCAAGCAGGGGCGACAAAGCGCATTCGTCCCAGCACGGTTCGCGATGGCACAATGCCGGATACAGTCCGCGCGGCTATTCTCAGCGCGATCAAGGGCGACAACCCCGTTGGCGCCTATGAAAAGCTTCTCGAAGTGGACGCTGGTCTCAGCGCCGAAGCGCGCGCCGAGTGGCGCCAGCGCATCGCCTGGAGCTTCTATATCGAGAACGACGACCAGAACGCACTCGCGCTGGCGGAAACCGTTGCCCAGGGCGCTGGCCCGTGGGTGGCCGAGGGGGAATGGGTTGCCGGGCTTGCTTCATGGCGCCTTGGGTATTGCGCGCTCTCATCCGAGGCTTTTGCGCGCGCGGCGGCCAGCTCCACCAATATCGAATTGACAGCGGCCGCGCATTACTGGGCCCATCGCGCGCTGGTTCGCTGCCGTGAGCCAGGGGAGGCGCAGGGCCATTTGTTTGCGGCTGCCCAACGCCAAGACACCCTGTATGGTATGCTGGCGAGCGATCAACTGGGGCTTGACCCGGTTCAGACGGCGCAGGTTCAGTCGGTGTCCCAGGCCGATTGGCGCGCGCTGGAAAGCCGGCCGAATGTGAAAGTCGCGGTGGCGTTGATCGAAGCCGGGCGACCGACCCTTGCCGACGAGGTCCTTCGACACGAGGTGAAGATCAGCAGCGGCCTCAATTACCAAGCTTTGGCCCGCCTTGCCCGAGGTCTTGGCCTTCCGTCGACCCAACTCTTTATGGCGTATTACGCCCCGTACGGATCGAAGTCGGATCGATCGCTGCGCTATCCCGTCGCAGCCTGGCAGCCCAAGACGGGATGGCGTGTCGATCCGGCGCTCGCCTTTGCGCACGCTTTGCAGGAATCGAACTTCCGCGCGTCGGCCGTGAGCTCGGCCAATGCGCGTGGGTTGATGCAAATCTTGCCCGGAACCGCGCGCGATCACAATCGCAGTCTCAACCTCGGAGCGAGTTACGCCGACCTCAACGATCCCGAGATCAACCTTACCTACGGTCAGCGGCATCTTGAAATGCTGCGCGATGCGCAAGCAACACAGGGAAAGCTGCCCAAGATTATGGCGGCCTATAATGCGGGCCTCACCCCGGTTGGCCGGTGGAATGGCGAGATTCGAGACTTCGATGATCCGCTCTTATGGATGGAATCGATCCCCTATTGGGAGACGCGCGGATATGTCGCAATCGTGATGCGCAATTACTGGATGTATGAGCGCGCCGCCGGAGTGTCTTCGCCGTCTCGTAGAGCGCTCGCGCAAGGGCTCTGGCCAGAGTTTCCAGCGGCCGCTAACGTGCGCACCGCTCGATCAGAGCAAGCCCAATAAGATCCAATTTGAGGAACACATGGCGATCGATCCGGAGAAAGCGTTCACCCCGATCAATATCGCCGTGCTGACCGTTTCGGACACGCGCACGCCCGAAACCGATACATCGGGTGATATTCTCGTCAAACGGCTGGAGAACGCCGGCCACGTTTTGGCCGCGCGCCTGATCGTCAAGGACGAAGCGGCCCTTCTTGCTGATCAATTCGATCAATGGATCGACGACACCCAGATTGACGCAATCATTTCAACCGGAGGCACCGGCCTTACCGGACGCGACGTCACGCCTGAGGCGCTCTCGCGCCTTAGCGGCGGGCGCGAAATCCCTGGTTTTGGCGAACTCTTCCGATGGCTCAGCTTCAAGACGATCGGCACCAGCACAGTTCAATCGCGCGCCATGGCTGTTGTCGCGCGCGGGACCTATGTTTTCGCCCTGCCCGGCTCGAACGGCGCGGTGAAAGATGGCTGGGACGGGATTCTGGCGGAGCAATTGGACAGCCGCAATCGCCCGTGCAACTTTGTCGAGCTGATGCCCCGCCTGATGGAGCAATAGCGCTTTTCAAACCGCTAAGTTCGCTATATGTTCTCATTCATGAGAACAGCCCCACCGCGCAAGGATTGGCCCGACTATCACGCCGGAAGAGGCGCCGCCTCTGGTGATGTCCCCACCCGCTTTGGTTTGCCAACGCGCCACGTGGATGGGGATTGGCGTGACCATATGCAGGCCTTAGACGGCCCTCCTGTTCGGCTGCGCACGACGGTCACGGATGAACATCCAAAGAGCATTATCAGTTTCAACCAGTCGCCCGATATACCCTTCGATCGCTCCCTTAACGCCTATCGCGGCTGTGAGCATGGCTGCGTCTATTGCTTTGCGCGGCCGACACACGCTTACCATGACCTGTCCCCCGGCCTTGATTTTGAGACCAAGCTGTTTGCCAAGCCGGGCGCGGCCGAGTTGCTGCGCAAGACGTTGAACAAGCCGAGATACACACCGCGGCCAATGGCCCTGGGAACCAACACGGATCCCTATCAGCCGATCGAGCGGACATACCGGATCACTCGCCAAGTGCTCGAAGTGTGCCTGGAGGCGCGCCATCCGGTGACCATCACGACAAAGTCGGATCGCGTTTTGAGGGATTGCGATGTGCTGCAAGAAATGGCGCGCGAGAAGCTTGTAGCGGTGGCGATATCGGTGACAACGCTCGATCCGGTGCTTTCCGCTAAGCTCGAGCCGCGCTGCGCTTCTCCGGCTAAGCGCTTGGCTGCGCTCGCCAAACTGGTCGACGCCGGTGTGCCCACCCATTGCTCGGTCTCTCCCATTATCCCGGCGATCACGGATCAGTTCATGGAAGACATCATCGCGCGCGTCGGTGAGATGGGCGTTCCCAGCGCAGGCTGGATCCCGCTGCGCCTCCCACACGAGGTTGCGCCGCTGTTTCGCGAATGGCTCGACGTTCACTACCCCGAGCGCGCGGGCAAGGTGATGAGCGTTGTGCGATCGATCAGAGAGGGCCGCGACAACGATCCCAACTTCTTCAGCCGCATGCAGCCCAAGGGCGTGTGGGCGGACCTCTTGCGCAGTCGCTTCCGCATTGCCTGCAAGCGTGCCGGAATTGGCCAGCGGAAAGACAGGCACCGCTTCGAGCTCGATTGCACCCGCTTCCGCCCGCCCGAGATGGGTGGCCAGATGCGGCTGCTGTGATTGAGCGCGCCTGCACCTTGCGCGCGCAGCCCGGCCTCGATAGCCCTTTGATCGACCTGGATGGGGATCACTATGAAAACGATTGCAACGGCGCTGGTTCTGGCTGCGGCGAGCGCCGGCTCACCCACCCAAGCGCAGGGTGCGCCTTTTGACGGCGCAAAAGTCATCGACTCACTCGACGAAGCCACGCTTCAAGCCTCGATTGCCGTCCTGGGCGCCACGACCACGCCCCTCGATGAGGAGGAAAACACCATCCGTATCGCCTATCCCAACGGGATGCGCGGCGTTGCGCGCCGCATGGCGTGCGAGGGGCCGGAGACATGCCGGGGGCTGATCCTGCTCGGATACTTCACACCGCCTAAAGACCTACCCGAAGAGCGCGCGCAGGACGCCCTGTCACGCTTTGGCTTTGAGCAGGTGATTTCGTCTGTGGTGGTCAACCAGGAAGGCGAGCACGTGGTCAAAACCTATGTGATGCTCGACGGCGGTGTTACGCAGGCGAACCTTGTCAACTGGATCGGCCTGTTCGGCGAAAGCTTGGCAGCGTATCAGCAGATGC
>CALCCG010000051.1 GCA_937899785.1 uncultured Erythrobacter sp.
GGGCGAAACCCTTCCCAGAATTCGCCGCCAAAGTTCGTGAGACAGAACAGCGGAACGCCCTTTTCGTGCAAGCGATGAACGAGGTCGTGCGTGCCATCCACCGGCCCAGGCACCGTTTCGTTAAAGCGCGCGGCGTAAGCGCGAATAGGCTCTTCATAGTCCGGATAAAGGGCGATACGTTCAGGCACCATGGCGCTGAGTGGGCGCCCCCGGTCATGTTCGAAATGCCATTCCTCCGTCACGACATTGGCCAAGAACCAATCCAGTTCCTGGCTGTCATCGATCAGCTTTTCGAACAGAGAGCGCAATTGCCAATGGTACAGAACCCGCCCGACATCAAAGACCACCGCTTTGCCCTGGTTCAACACTCGCGCTCCTCAAACAGCGGCGGCCCGCACTCCATGACGGAGGCGGGCCGCGGCAAAACCTTTAGGATCGCCCAGCGGCGATCAATATCGCTTAGCCCTGGCGAGCCTTGAAGCGACGGTTGGTCTTGTTAATGACATAGGTGCGTCCGCGACGACGAATAACACGGCAATCGCGATGACGGTTCTTCAGCGACTTGAGGCTGTTGCGGATCTTCATTTTCGGTCTCTCAAAAATAAAGCGCGCCGGAATCGGTCCGACGCGCGGAAATTACGCTGCCGCCGTTAGCTTGAAGCGCCGCTTTCGTCAACGCTAGGCTTTCCGGATTTCGGACAGCTTTCGCTCCCAAGCCAAGGCGTGACGGATGATCGTATCGATATCCGCGTGCTGCGGCTGCCACGGAACCGTTGATCGCAGCAGGGACGAATCGGAAATCAACTGCCCCGGATCACCGGCCCGGCGCCCTTCGGTGCGCCGTTCGATTTTCATATTGGTCACACGGTCAACGGCATCCAGCACTTCAACAACCGAAAAGCCGCGACCATAGCCGCAATTCATCATGAGCGATCGCTGCGGCTGCTCAAGCAGCGCCTCCAGCGCCAAAACATGCGCGTTCGCTAGATCGCTGACATGAATGTAGTCGCGCACGCCGGTGCCATCAGGCGTGTCGTAATCGGTGCCGAACACGCTGACATGGCTGCGCTTGCCAAGGGCGGCCTCCACCGCAACCTTGATCAGGTGCGTCGCGCCAGCGGTCGATTGTCCGGTCCGCGCCTCCGGATCAGCGCCCGCCACGTTGAAATATCGCAGCGCGCAGAAATTCATCGCGTGAGCGGCGCTTGTATCGGTGAGCATTTGCTCGGTCATCAGCTTCGACCAACCATAGGGGTTGATCGGCCTTTGCGGCGTGTCTTCGCGCACGGCGTCGGTGTCGGGCATGCCGTACGTTGCGGCCGTGCTGGAAAAGATAAAGTGCGCAACTCCAGCGGACACCGCCGCTTCGATCAAGGCGCGGCTCTTCACCGTGTTGTTGTGATAATATTTCAGCGGGTCTTCGACGCTTTCAGGCACGACGATCGAGCCAGCGAAATGCATGATGGCGCCAATGCTCTGCTCTTCAAAGATACGCGCCAAAAGCTCCGCATCCTCGATGTCGCCTTCATAGAACGGCACATGTTCAGGCACTGCAAAGCGAAAACCAGTGGTCAGATTGTCTATAACCGCAACGTCCCATCCCGCATCAGCAAGAGCGAGGACAGCGTGGCTGCCGATATAGCCGGCCCCGCCGGTGACGAGGACGCTGGGTTTAGATGTGTTTGGCATAGCGGCTCCAGCTACTAGCCGCCCCCTAAAAGCCCGTGAAGCGATTTTCGAACAGCTCCTTAGTTTTGCAGGCATCTTCATTTTGCAGAAGGGGTCTTTGGGCCTATGCTCGCGCGCAGGAGAAGGAAGCCCCCATGTCTATCCGAACATTTAAGACACCACTGCCTCGCATCCATCGCGGCGGCTTCGCCGTTTTGACGGCGCTCGCGCTCAGCGCCTGCGCGGCGGGCAGCTACACCGGCCCGGTTGAAGTCACTCGCGTCGTAGCGGCGCAATCAAGCCAATTGGGACAAGGCACCATCGCCGTGCGATTCGCCGAAGATCTAGAGAACGAAGCCGCTTTGGACGCGTTTCGCGGCGCGGTCAGCGATGAGCTCTCCCTGCTTGGCTACACCGTCATCGGTAACGAAGAGACAGCCAGCCAAATCGCGACGATTGATACCAGCCGCAGCCCGGTCGACGCGCCGCAAGGTGGCAGCCCAGTCAACGTAGGCGTTGGCGGTGGAACCGGATCGTTTGGATCAGGTGTCGGCCTCGGCGTCGGGATCAATCTGGGCGGCCGCAACAACTCACCGCGCGTCGTGTCCGAACTCAGCGTCGCCATCGCCGCCAGAGGCGAAGGCTCGGCCTCAAATCTTTGGGAAGCGCGCGCGCAGGTTCCGACCAGCATCAATTCGGATTACGCTCCGGTCGAGATCAACGCTCGCACTCTCGCCGCCGCCGTTTTCAAGGACTTCCCTGAAGGTAGCGGTGAGACCGTCAGCCTCAAAGCCAGCGAGCTCGTCCAACCGTGATGGGCCTTCACATCGACGCCGCCTTCGACAGCGGCAATATCGAAGTTCTTTCGATCGAGGGGCGAACGGCCAAACTTGCGATCCCGAAGGATCGCCATTCGAACTTTTTTCAGTGGTTCCACTTTCGAGTGTCAGGCGCCGCATCGCAGCCCATCGTATTGAAGATCACCGGTTTGAACGCCAGCGCCTATCCCGGCGGCTGGCAGGGATACGACGCGTGCGTTTCCGAGGATCGCCAATATTGGGGCCGCGCGCCCAGCCGCTTTGACAAAGACGAAGACGGCGGCACGCTGACCATCGAATACACGCCCACCGGCGGGGTGGCCTACTTTGCTTATTTCGCGCCCTATTCGATGGAAAGGCATCACGATTTGATCGCGGAGGCTGCGGCGAGTGAAGGCGTTGAACTGGTCCGATTGGCCGAGACGCTGGATGGTAGGCCTCTGGATTCGCTTGAGATGGGTGAGGGCGCGCTTAAAGTCTGGCTTTACGCGCGCCAGCACCCTGGCGAGAGCATGGCCGAATGGTGGATGGAAGGTGCGCTGGAATGCCTCACCGATCTGACCGATCCGGTCGCGCGGTCGCATCGCCAACCCGCGCCTTTGCATAACGTGGACCACAGCAACCCCGACGGCGCAGCCAGAGGGCATTTGCGCACCAACGCCGCAGGCACCAATCTCAACCGGGAATGGGCCGAGCCATCGGCTGAGAAGTCGCCCGAAGTGCTCGCCATACGCAATCGCATGGATGAAACGGGCGTCGATTTCGCCATGGATGTGCACGGCGATGAGGCGATCCCGGCGAACTTCATTGCCGGGTTTGAAGGCATCCCCAGTTGGACCGATGCGCTGGGTGATCAATACTACCGCTACCAGCGCATCCTTGATCGCCGCACACCCGATTTTCAGACCGAGCTGGGCTATCCCAAGACGCCCGCTGGGCGAGCCAATCTGGGCATCAGCACCAACCAGGTGGCCGAACGTTACGGGGCCTGCGCCATGACGCTTGAAATGCCGTTCAAGGATCTTGCGGCGTTCCCAGAGCCTGAGCAGGGTTGGTCGCCCGAACGCTGCAAGACGCTGGCGCGCGATTGCCTCGCCGCGTTGGTCGAATGGATCGAAACGTCGGACGGGTGACCCATTCATGAGGCTGACAAGGCCGACTTGTTACAGGTGTTCAGAAAGATCACACTGAGGGAGGAAAAGCATGACCTATCTTACACGCCGAACGCTGATCGCGGGTATCACAGCCAGTTCGGGTCTTGCGCTTCTACCCAGCGCAGCGCACGCTCAACTGGGGTTAGGAGGCCTTGGCCTTTCGTCCATCCTTGGCAAGGCCACCGACAGCGCGCTCGACAAGCTGGCGCAACCCGGCGCGTTTTACGACGATGAGGATATTCGCGTCGGCTTGCCCATCGTGGGCAACTCTTCCGGCGGGCTGCTGGGTTCGATCCTTGGAGGCGCGAGCCGGCTGGGCGTGCTTGACGGCATAACTCGCAAGGCCATCGACAACCTATCCTTCAGCGATGCGCCCGACATCATAAAGCAGGACGATGGCGGGACACAATATCTGCGCAGTTCATCCAACGACGCGCTCCACGCCAAGCTTCAGCCTTTGGTGGATAGCGCGTTGGAAAGCCTGGGCGTTTACTCGACCTTCGACAGTCTGGCTCTAAAGCACAGCTTCATCCGGCGCGCTGGCCTTAATCGAGAAAGCATCAACACCTCGGTCACCGACCAGGGCCTTGATGGGATCTTCAGCTATGTCGGCACCGAAGAGCGCGAGTTTCGCAAAGACCCAATCGGCGGCGTCACCAAATCTCTGGGCGACCTGTTTGATCGTTAGGTTAAATGCGCTGGACCGAAGGCGTGCGGCAAAAGCTGCGATAGCAAAACCCGGCGCACTTCATCCTTGCCGACACACAACACGATGGGATCTGTTCCGCCAAGCTGCGCGATCTCATTCAAAACCTGACGGCACCGACCGCAAGGCGTAATGGGCGCGCCGTCACCCTTATGAATCGGGCCGGTCACTGCAATGGCGATCAAGCCTCCTCGCCGACCTTCGCCATAAGCGCGTGATACCGCGACCGTCTCCGCGCAAAGAGCGAGGCCATATCTGGCGTTCTCGACGTTGCTCCCCGTGATTATCGCGCCGTCATCAAACAGCAGCGCGGAACCAACTTGATAATCCGAGTAAGGGGCATAGGCCTTCTCGCCGGCCGCGCGCGCCTCTGCGATCAACTCGGCTTCTTGTTCTTTGCTCAGATTCATTGCTGCACCACCACCCATTCCAATGGCTCGTCTGCCGCTTCGCTGATGAGTTGCCCGTTGGCGGTCCATAACAGCCAAGGGCGCGGCGTATAGCGTGGGCGCAATCGATCACGCACCAGCCATAAATCACGGTCCAAGACATTCGAAACCGCAAACCGCGTTTCAACGGCTTCGCCCACTTTGAGGATAACCGGCTGCCCTGCGTGCAGCTCAATCTGGTTCACAAAGGTCAAGATCTCGCTTGTTACCGCTGCGTCGCTGACCTTGGGTTCACACGAGCTTGGCCTTTTGATCAAGGCGATAGCCGGGGGCAGCATGGAGAGATCACGCGCCACCATGCGCGTGAACAGCGCCGATTGCGGATCAGCGCGTTGGCATGGGTCAAATAATTGAACCACACCGACCTTCAGCCCAGCGGCGGAAGCCGCTTGG
>CALCCG010000052.1 GCA_937899785.1 uncultured Erythrobacter sp.
CCGCGAGCTTTTTCGATGCAGACAACGTGCTGCCCGTGCGGGCAACCGCCAGAAAGTACCGCAGATCGTTCCAGTCGAGCATCGCATCCTCGCAGATAGTAACGCGGGTTATGCATTTATGCATAAGGTAAAGGCAAGAGTGGTGTTAGGACCCAGCGATCTCACAGGGTATCTAAGCCTCAAGACGACGATCACAGCCACGGTTCAACGCCGCGGCTTCAAGCCAATGATCAGAATAGCGTCTGCTCGAAGACCTAGACACCCGGAGACGGATTATGACCAAGACCACGACCAATATCGCCGCCCTTGCGGGCGCTCTTTTTGCCTCGCTCAGTGCGTTCTCGTTTGCGCTGGTGACCACGCCACTAGCGCTGCTTAGCGCTTGATCAAACAAACATAACAGCGCTGCGGACAACGCGGCCTAGACATCCTCTCACCTCTCCTCTCTCCAAAACCCCGCATAGGCCTCCGTCATCCCCGATGACGGGGGCCTCATTTCTGGAGATCGCGAAGGATAGGCGCAGGCAGGGTGATCTAAGCGCTACGATTTCTTCTTTGCGCGACCGCCTTTCTTGGCTTTGAAATCGCCTTTGGATTTCGATTTCGGAGGCAAAGAAGAGCTTTTGCCTGCTTCGTCCTTTGCCGCGCGACCGCGTTGGAAGGGCCCGCGCTCCGCGCCGCCTTTTCCTTTCCGAAACGGCTTGGCTTGTACGTTCGGCTTTGCACCGTGCCGATTCTTGCGCGCCTCGATCCGTGGCCCCTCGGCGGATTCCGCAATGGCGATGGCATCTTGCGCATCATCGCTTTCGCTCGTCCGCTTGAGCGTTTCGGCAAATTTGGAGGACAAAGCCCGCGGGATCTGGAACCAGCTTTCGTTTTGCCCGATGCGAATGGCGCCGATTTCATTGCGCGTGATGTGTCCACGGCGACAGAGCAGCGGCAAGAGCCAGCGCGGCTCGGCGTTCTGGCGACGGCCAACGGCCATTTTGAACCAAACGACGTCTTCAAAGCCGGGCCTTTTGCGCTCGCCCTTCGCACTCTCTCTCGCCTCGGGCGTGTTGGCCAACAGTTCTTCGGGCTGCGGCATCTTCGCCCGGTGCGCTTGTACCAGCGCGGCGGCGATGTCCTCGGCTGGCAAGCGTTCCATCAATTCTGCCGCAATCGCGCGATCGTCGTCCTCGTACTCTACAGGCGTGGTCAACTTCTCCATCAACCGCGCATGATCCTTTTTGCGGATCGCTTCGGGTGTGGGGGCGTCCAGCCATTGCGCTTTGATCTTCGCGCCGCGCAGCATGGCTTCGACACGGCGGCGCCGATTGTAGGGCACGATGATGGCCGCGGTCCCCTTTTTGCCCGCGCGTCCGGTACGACCTGATCGATGCTGAAGTGTCTCGGCATCGCGCGGCGTCTCGACGTGGATAACAAGGCTGAGCGTCGGCAGATCGATCCCGCGTGCGGCGACGTCGGTGGCCACGCACACCCGCGCGCGTCGATCCCGCATCGCTTGCAGGGCTTGGTTGCGTTCCGATTGGGAATGCTCTCCGGATAGAGCGACGACGCCAAAGCCGCGATTCTGCAAAGTCGCGTGAAGACGCCGGACGCTATCTCGCGTGGCGCAAAAACAAATTGCGGATTCCGCTTCATGAAACCGCAGCAGGTTGACCACTGCGTTCTCGATCTCTGACGGGCCCACCGTGATGGCTTGATACGCAATATCCCCATGGCTTTGGTCATTGCTGCTCAGCGACAGCCGCAACGCGTTGGAATGGAACCGTTCGGCAAGCCGCACAATGGCGGGCGGCATGGTGGCTGAGAAGAGCAGGGTACGACGCGTTTCTGGCGCCGCATCCAGAATCTCTTCAAGGTCATCGCGAAAGCCCATGTCGAGCATTTCGTCTGCTTCATCAAGAACCACTCCGACAAGGCCAGAGAGGTCCAGTGAGCCGCGCTCTAAGTGATCGCGAAGACGCCCAGGCGTGCCCACCACGATTGCGGGTCCTGAGCGTAGGGCGCGGCGTTCTTTGCTGGCGTCCATACCGCCAACACAGGTCGCGATGCGAAGGCCCGCTTTGCCATACAGCCAACCCAACTCCCGGCTGACTTGCATCGCCAATTCGCGCGTGGGCGCAATAACCAGAACAAGCGGCCGCTCGGTCAGCGGGGTCCCGCGAATATGGCTGAGCACATCTTCGGCAAGCGCGGCTCCAAAAGCCACGGTCTTGCCGGACCCGGTTTGCGCCGAGACAATCAGGTCGCGGCCAGCGGCCTCGGGGTCAACGACTGCCGCTTGGACAGGGGTGAGGCTTTCGTATCCTCGATCGGTCAAGGCCTCAGCCAGGGGCTGAGGAAGGGATTTAAATGACATGCATGTTCGCTTGGATGAGAGCGCCCGACAATCGCGCGCAGTGATGAGGGCAAGAGTTTGGCGCCCACAAGGCGCTCAATTCGAGCGGGCTGCGACCAAGGGTGGGAGCGCCTGCGCAGGCACATAGCGTGAAATCGGCGCTTTGGCTTGCGCTATTTTCCGTTGAGGAATTGTGGTTGGCCAATTGGGCCGTGGTGGATCGAGCGTTTCGCTGGTCCTTATCGCCGACGATTTCGCGAGAAGCGGCGTGATCAAACAGTTCCTATTCGCGGACCGTGTTACCGTTTCGAGGGGACGGTTCTTCCGCGAAGGCTTGGCCCGCTGCCTGACAACCCATTAAAGCCGTTGTGTTTTTGCCGCGCGGCTGAGATTATTGTCAAATGCTTTGGGAATCGCTCAGTCTGGCGGTCTTGTCGCTTAGCGGTTTAAAACTGCCTATAGCGGCCTCGGCTCAAGCCGCTTTATCCGTACCGGCATTTGTCGCGCAGTCGGTGCAGCGCACCGCTCGTTTTAACGAGGCTGACCGGCTCAAATTTCGGGCGGACGATCTCCTTAACGCGGGCGATATTGAAGGCGCGTTGCGATTGTACAAGCGCGCTGCGGACCTGTTTCGGGCCGAGCTGGGAGAGCGCCACCCCATCACTCTTAGCACAAACAACAACTACGCCACCGCGCTGGAACGCGCGGGGCGCATGGCTGAGGCAGCGCGGCTTTACGAACGGATCTTTCGCATTCGACAAGCCGATCTGGGCGACCGCAACCGTGACACGATCAACAGCGCGATCAATTACGGCTTCATCCTGAACACGTTGGGCCGGACCAGCGAGGCTGAGCCGATCTACGCCAAGGCTGCCGAAGACGCGCGTCTGGTTCTGGGGGTGGACCATCCGCTCACGCTCGGCGCGCTTAATAATTACGCTGCCGCAATCTCTACGCTTGGCCGCCCCGAGCGAGCGCTGCCGATCTATCGAGAGATTTTACAAACCTACATCGCCACGCTTGGAGAGCGCGATCCGCGCACGTTAAACGCGCTAAACAACGTTGGCACCGCTTTGCTCGGCTTAAAACGGTTTGAAGAGGCCGCGCCCATTCTAGACAAGACCCGGCGCCTCACTCGCGAAGCGCGCGGTCGCACGCATCCTGAAACACTGATCAGCGTCAGCAATTATGCTTTTGCGCTGGTCCAGTTAGGCCGCTTCGAAGAAGGCGCAAAACTGACCGAAGAGGTGTGGCGTACGCGTCGCCGTGTTCTGGGTGAGCGTCACCCTGACACGCTGTTCAGCCAGAATAACTACGCCTTCATTCAAACGAGGCTTGGCCGTAACGCGAGGGCCGAAGCGCTGTTTGAACAGGCGTTTCGAAATCATGCGGAGTTGTTTGGGCCCAGTCACCCATCTACGTTGTCAGATCTTGCCAGCCTGACAACGCTGCTGATCGCGAACCGCAAAAACGAGGCCGCTTTGACCCGCTCACGCGAGCTTGTGCGTCGCACTCGATCGCGCTCTATTGAACTGGCGCCAGGCGGGCTTGGCGAAGCGCAGCAGCTTGCTCTTGACGCCGCGCGGCGCCGATCAATCGAGCGCCAGCACGCCGACGCATTGTGGCCCGCTTATCTGCGCGCACCCAGCCCAGTTGATATCGATTTGGGAGAGGAAGCCTTTATAGCGTTGCAACGCGCTACGGCAGGATCAGCTTCCGAGGCCGTTACCCAAGCCGCCGCTGCCCGCTTTGCCAACCAAGCTGGGCTGAGCGAACTGTTTGAAGAGCGTCAAGCGCTGGAACGAGACTGGGCCTTGATCGAGAGCGCTCTTGTGCAGAACCAAGGCGCGGGTCCCCAGGCGGCGCGATTGCGCGACCAGAAGCGCGAGGAACTAGAGCGCATTGAGTCGCGCGTGGCGCAGATTGACGCCCGGCTTTCGGGCCAGGCGCCGCAATTCTTCGCAATCCTCAAGCAGAGCGCTGTCAATTTTGATCAGATGATCGCGGCTTTGGGCGAGGACGAGGCGGTGATGCTGATCGTGCCTTCGCGCTTTGGCACCAACATGATGACGCTTTCGCGCGAGTATTTCCGTTGGGAACGCTCGACGATGAAGGAAGACGAGGTCAACGAAGCGGTCGCCGAGCTGCGCGAGGGCGGCGGACTCATAGGCGCCCTGCCACGACGCGATCACCGAGCCGGTCGCGCTCGAGACCAGCAGGACCTCGTCGGTGAAGAGAGCCAGCGTGTCCTGCTGGGCCATCCAGTCGCCGATCCCGTCGCCGTCTTAGTCGTCGGTCGCCGCGACCGTGGATCCGAAGGAAAAGAAGTTGAAGAGCCCGAGTCACTCCATGAGGAACGCGCCGCTCGCGCCCGAGAGCGTCAGGAC
>CALCCG010000053.1 GCA_937899785.1 uncultured Erythrobacter sp.
AGCGCAAGGCTATGGATAAAGTCTTAGAGCAAAAGGACCTAGATCGGCGGGGTTGTGTTTGACCCCTATTTCAAGAGCGACCCGATCTACCGCTAGATTGCCGCTTTCATCCCTCGTGATCACGCTTATGATAGCGCTCTGCCCACGACCTGAAGTGTGAAAGTCCGCAAAAGTAGCCACCTCATTCTGTGGTCTCACGGCACTCGGTCACCCTCGTTTTGGCGGGCGAACGCACACCCGCGCTAGGCTGACCGCAACGTCGTGCTTGACCCGTGTGTGATACGTGGCAATGCTATACATTAAAGCACAACACACAATGGGAAGAGCTATGAGCAAGGCATGGACAAAGCTTGTCTGTACAGGCGCTTTTGCAATCGGTCTTTCGGCTTGCTCGGACAGCTTACCGGACGTCGGCGAGGACCAATCGGGCGACGGCACGGGCATAATCGAACTCGCTGAATTTCCGGACCGGCCCTATTGGGGCGACACACACCTCCACACAGACAACTCGGTCGACGCGTTTGGCTTTGGCACCCGGTTGGGGCCGGAAGAAGCCTTGCGCTTTGCTCGCGGGGAAGAGGGTACCGCAACGACCGGCGCGAAGACCCAGCTTGCACGCCCGCTCGACTTTCTTGTGATCGCGGATCACTCTGATGGGTTGGGCGCCACCCGTCGCCTCTACGATGCGCCGCGCTGGTATGTCGAATGGGTTATGGGCGATGAGACCGTGCTGCGCTGGTACGATATGATGCACGAGAGTCCTCAGCAATCAACCAGAGCGTTGGGCGAGCTCATCACGGCCGCAGCGGAAGACAGACTACCAGAAGCCTTCACGGCCGAGGCAGAGGCTCAGGCCGAAGCAACTAAGGACATATGGAACACCCAGCTCAGCACGCTGGATCGCTACAACGAACCCGGGGTGTTCTCAGCAATCGCTGGCTATGAGTGGACCGCAATGCCGAATGGCAACAATTTGCACCGTGTGGTGATGTTCCGCGATGGCAGCGAGAAGACGCGCCAAACCTTCCCCTTTCCTGGCATCAACACCAAGGCGACGCAGCTGTGGGAATATATGCGCGGCTATGAGGAAGAGACCGGTGGCCGTGTGCTTGCTATCCCGCACAATCCCAACCTTTCTAATGGTTTGATGTTCCAGATGACGATGGAAGACGGGTCGCCGATGACTGAGGAGTACGCCGCCTTGCGCGCTTGGGCGGAGCCGGTGATTGAAGCGACGCAAATCAAGGGCGATAGCGAGACACACCCCTTCCTATCGCCGAATGACGAGCTTGCGGGGTTTGGCGTTAAAGGGTGGGAGATTGGCAATCTTACGCTCAGCGAGAAAACGGAGCCCTCGATGTACGCTGGCTCTTACGCGCGCTCCGGGCTGCTTCGTGGTCTCACGCTTGAATCGCAATTGGGCGTGAACCCTTACGCCTTCGGCATGATCGGTTCGACCGACAGCCACACCTCGCTCGCCACGGGCGACGAGGACAATTTCTGGGGCAAGCATACGGGCAATGAGCAAGCCTACACCGACCGCGCGACCGTGACGCAAAACATGGGGACCCGCGTGGGCCGATTTGGTTGGCACTATCTCGCCGGTGGCTACGCGGCGGCCTGGGCGCGAGGCAACACACGCGCGGAGATCTTTGACGCTTTTGCCCGGCGCGAGGTGTACGCCACGACCGGTCCTCGCATGAGCGTGCGCGTGTTCGGCGGGTTTGGCTTCACCGCCGCCGATTGGGACGGCGACTGGGTTCGCAAGGGCTATTCCGAAGGTGTGCCGATGGGCGGCGAACTTAAGGAAACGGGCGAGGCGCCCAGCTTCCTCATCAGCGCGATGAAGGACCCCGACGGTGCAAACCTTGACCGGGTCCAGGTCATCAAGGGTTGGATCGACGGCTCAGGTGAGATGCAAGAGCGGATCTACGACGTGGTCTGGAGCGACATGGCGAGCCGACGCCGAAGCGGCGGACGGGTTCCCTTTGTCGGCGATACGGTGAACCGCGAAGACGCCACCTACACCAATTCCATTGGCGCTGCGGAACTGCGCACGGTTTGGACCGATCCCGATTATAGCCAAGGCCAACGCGCCTTTTACTATCTGCGCGTTCTGGAGATTCCAACGCCGCGCTGGACTCTTTTCGATGCGGTTCGATTTGGCGTTACCTTGTCGGAGGACGCCATGGCGGACGCGGTCGCTCAAGAACGCGCCTACACGTCGCCCATCTGGCTGAAAATCAACTCGTAGAAGAAGGACCCCCTCGTGAACCTTACAAGCTGGACGCGCGAGCCGCTGGTCCATTTCGTCGCGCTGGGCGCCGTCCTATATGTCGCGCTCACCTGGGGCGGCAACCCGCCTGACCCTGCATCGCGCGTGATTAGCGTGGGGGCGAGCGAAAAGGAAAAGATCGCTGAAAGCTGGACGCTTACCATGGGGCGTTCGCCAACCGATGCGGAACTCGATCAAGCGGTCGATGCGTTCGTGCGCGAAGAGGTGCTGTATCGCGAGGCTCTGCGTCTTGGCCTGGATGAAAGCGATGCAATCGTCCGCCGACGGCTCGTGTCCAAGATGGACCTTTCGGCCAGTCTTGCAGCTGAGACTGTTGAGCCGACCGAGGACGCTCTACGCGCCTACTTCGAGGCTAACACGGAGCGCTACGCGGCTTTGGAGACCGCGAACGCGGAGGTTAGCTTTGAACAGGCCTTGTTCAAGACCAAGGCGGCGGCAAGCGCCATGATGAGCCGAGGCGCGCAAGCAGGAGAGGCGACCAGTTTGCCCGCAGGCCTCACTTCAAGCCCGATGCGCGACGTTGAAGCGCGCTTTGGCCAGCAATTTGCGGAAGGCCTGCGGACGTTGGAGCCAAGCGATGATTGGCAGGGGCCGGTTCCCTCTGGCTTTGGTTGGCACGTCGTGCGCCTCACCGCCCGCAATGCCCAGCCGCCTGATTTCCAGAGCCTGAGAGGTGTGCTCACCAACGACTGGCGAAGCGAGCAAATCGCCGCGCGCAAAGAGCGCGCCTACAACGTGTTGGCCAGCGCCTACCGTATCGACATCGACCGGTGATCGCTATGGCCCGCTGGCTTATTGGAGTCTTCGCCCTTCTCGCGGCGCTCCCGCTCTCGGCGCACGAATTGCGCCCGTCGGTTGTGGAGCTGCGCGAGGTTGAAGCCGGTCAGTACACGATGGATTGGAAGGTTACGCTGGCCGTGGGCAGCGTGGCGGTGCTGACCAGTCGGCTCGAGCCAGTGATCCCTGCGAATTGCGCGTTCGAGAGCGAACCCGTTCAACGGATGCAATCCGCTGCGCTTATGGGCCGTGCGAGCCTGACCTGCGAGGGACCACCCGCTGGCGGGGAGTTCGGTCTTAACGAACTGCTTGGCAAATCCGACGCCATTGCCCGTTTCGTGCCGCTGGATGAACCCACACAGAGCTTTCGCCTGACCGCCGACGAGCCCGTCGCGACCATTCTCGCTGAGCCGGACATGCTGAGCGTGCTGTTCGACTATTTCATTATCGGCGCCGAACATATCGTGTTTGGCTGGGACCATTTGCTGTTCGTTATTGCGCTGGTCTTGTTGGTGCGGAATCCATGGCCGGTGGTCAAAGCCGCGACCGCGTTCACGGTCGCGCACTCGATCACTTTGGTCGCGACCATTCTTGGCTATTCAGGCCTGCCCGGGCGTCCAGTCGAAGCGCTGATTGCGCTTTCGATTGTCTTTCTCGCGGTCGAAGTCGCGGTGGTGCTGCGCGATCCCGATCGGCGCACGCTGACGCGCAGCTATCCGTGGGCTGTAGCCTTTGTGTTCGGCCTCGTTCACGGATTCGGCTTTGCGGGGGCGCTCGCGGATATCGGCCTGCCACAGACGCAGCTGGCCACGGCGCTTTTCGCGTTCAATATTGGCGTGGAAGGCGGGCAATTGCTGGTTGTTGGCTTGACCATGGTGATCTTGACCGCGCTCGCCCGCTTGCCAATCCAAACGCAGGGGCAGGCGCTGAAGCTCACCACCTACACCATCGGAGCTGTGGGGAGCTTCTGGCTGATTGAGCGGCTGGTTGGTTAAGGGCATAGGTTTGGACCTTAGCGCGCGGTCCGTGTTGGCTTGCCGCTTCGGCTTTCCTTTCGGGAAAGATCGATCCGAGCCCTGGCCCGTTAAAGGTCGCGAATGTCCCCATGGCGCGGGACGTGTGGGCGCCCTCTTCGCCCAAAGCGGCGCCAGGCACGCTAGGACTGCAAGCAATGGAGGCCCCGAACCGCCCCTTTAAAGCCGCGGCGATTGGGAGTGTATTGCTATCCCCTAGGATGCATGGACTCGGCCTACTGGATCCTGCTCGCCACGGCACGCGGGCCGGTCCCGCGCGTCTCTTCACTCAAGCAATTCCAAAAGCTGGATCAGGTTTCCGCACGTGTCGTCAAACACCGCAATCTTTGCGCCTCCAGCCTTCATCGGCGGTTGTGTGAATTTGACGCCTTGCTTTTCCAGCCGCTTCACTTCCGCGGTCACATCGCTCACCTGAAAGGCGGTAAAGGGAATGCCGTCCGCCATAAGCGCCTGCTGATACACACGTGTCGCTGGATGTTCATTGGGTTCCAGACACAGTTCCACGCCATCAGGTTCTTCCGCTGATACGACCGTGATCCAGCGATGTTCTCCGATGGGAATATCGTGCTTCGGCACAAAACCGAGTGTGTTGGTGTAAAAATCAAGCGCCTTGGCCTGATCGTCAACGCATACGCTTTTGGCGTACATCTTCATTCTCAATCTCCTTTAAAAAATGGCTCCAGCCATGGGTGGATGGCGTCGGTCACCGACGAGGCGGTGAACGAATGAACCTTCGTGCGGCCATCCCACGCGGTCTGAACAAGTTCAGCCCGTTCCAGAGTGTTGAGATGGCGCGTAATGGCCTGGCGGCTGAGAGTGATCGCGTGCTCTTCCAAGAGCCGGCCGCACAGCTCAAACAACGTCTGGTTGTTGCGCTTGCGAAGCTCTTCAAGGATCAGAAGGCGCGTGTCGTCGCCTAACGCGCGAAAGACCCGGCTCAGCTTTGGATCGAAAGGAACGGTCATACAGCCTGTTATGCAACAAAAGTGTTGCATGTCAAACTCGCACGCTCACCGTCGGCGCGGTTTGGCCCATCAGGCCGCCTGGCAAGCCGTCATTTCGACAACCGCTTTGTTCTCGCCCTCAATATCGGAAATGACGGCCGTCATCCCTTCGCTGCTCATCTTGTAGTGAACGCGCTGGGGAAAATCGTGCAGTGGGTTTTCAAAGGTGATCGAGGCCGGCGTTTGCCGCACGCTTACGAATTCGACCGGTGGCGCGCCGTTGGGCGATGCTGAGAAAACGAGGGTGGTCTCGCGCCGTTCGATCCGCAAATCCTCGAAGAATGTCAGTTCTCCGTCTCGGATTGTCGTGGTGCGGCCGAACAGGAGACCGTCAAAGCCAGCGTCCCAGATTTCTTTCGTATCGCTCCCCGAATAGGCCCAGCAGCCTTCCATCCAGGATGGGTGATGCCAAGCGCGCTGAGCGCCTTGGGCTGCGTTGCCCCAAACGACGCTTGCCAGCAAAACCGCGCCTACAAGATACCTGACATTCATACCTTCGCTCCTTCCGGTCTGGTCAGATTGACAGCTGAAGAAGGCGAATAGTGGCGGTCTGCGATCCTATCTTGTATCGAAGCGACCCTCTATCCTTGGTTTGAACTGAGCGCTGAGCCAAGCCCGGTCGAGATCTGCGCCCATTGGCGGGCAGAGCACCCCAGAAACCGCTGAAAATCCCGGGAGAGCTGAGGCTGATCAAAATAGCCTGTCTCCAGCGCTCTTTGCACCCAGGTTTCCGATTGATCGAACTGAATGCGATCGAACACAGATCGGAAACGCCGGATCGCGACAAGCGTCCGCATGCTTACACCGACGGAACGCTTGAACCGTCGTTGCAGTTGGCGAAGGTGCGGATGGGGTGGCAATCGGAGCGGCTCGTTCGCGAAAATCTGGTTCACGAGATCACGGATGACCGGATCGGTGTGACACCGATCAACTCGTAAAAGCACCCACGCAGCGAGACGGCTTCGGCGTTCCTGATCGTTCTGGGCGGCGCGAAGCGGATCGATCAGGTGCCCATCGCCCTCGTTGGAAAACGCCGAGAGCGGAAGTCTTTTGTCCGTCGCGCATGCGACCGAATAGCCAAGAAACGATCGGGCTCCGTCCGGCCGAAACCGCACGCCGAGGATTTTCGCCGGTCCTCTGGCCTCGATTTTGAGCGGTTTGGTCAGCTGACCGGCAAACAGCACAGGAGGCTGCTGAACATCGGTATCGGTCTCGAAATAGGGGGCCGCTAAATGCACGATCAGTTCGGGTCTGCCGTCCGGGACGATCACGTCCGGCGCCCCGCCCACGCTTTGTTCAAAGTGCCAAAGACAATGCACGAATGGAGCAAGGCTGGAGGGAGGGTCAAACTCGCGATAGCTGTGCATGGAGTGAAGCTAATCCAGCCCGATTGAGGGGTAAATGGCAGCCGGTCGGCCAGTGCGGACGAACCGGCCGTGCGACCAAGCGTTCGCGACGCGCTATCCGGGATTCCGTCCTCCTGGTTCCTTCGGTCGGATCGCGTTTCCTTCCGGACCGTGCAGCTTGGCAAAACGGCCATTGAGAAAGGGCTCGCCATCGCCCTCACAACAAAGGGTTTACCAACCGAGCTGCGGGTTCAGGATTGACAGCGGTCCCCTCAGCGTGCGCGGCGTAAACCGCAAAACGCGCCGCCTGCCTCGCAGAGATACAAAATGAGACAGTGCCGACCCGCCATCTCGCGTAAAATCCGCCGCAGTCTTCGACCAGAAACCTTGGGGGTGAGCCGTGAGACGTAAATTATGCCTGGCCTTGGTAAGCGTGTGTATTTGCGCCAGCTGCGGCGGTGGGGACGGATCCACGCCGCCGCCCGGAGGCAACCAGAACAGCCCCCCGACCGTATCCGCCGGGGCGGACCTCACCACCAATGAGCGGCAGGATGTGACGCTCAATGGCACGGTAACCGATCCGGACAGCGCGCCCAGCGTGAAGTGGACCCAGACCGCCGGGCCATCGGTTGAGCTTTCCGCCGACAACGCTGCGGTGGTGACCTTCACAACCCCCGTTGTGGGGGACGATACCGTGCTGACCTTTGTCCTCACTGCAGATGACGGGGTGAACGCACCGGTTTCCGACAGCGTCGATGTCATCGTAAGCGATGGCGGGGTGACGGTGTCGCGGCTTAATCCGGCGGGCGAGAGCTATATCGACCCCGAGCTGCACCCCTTGCGCGATGAGATCGTCTTTCAGCGCAACCAGCAAGTGTGGGTCGGAGCGTTTGACGCGGATACCGGGCGCTTTGTGTCCGATACCGGGATGGATCATCTGGGCGATGACACGATTGAGCTCACCACGTCGCGCAACGGCCCGGAATACGGCCTCGACAGCTCTGGGATTGCGATCTTCTACAACAGTCGAGGGAGCGATGGCTCCGCTCAGTTCTCGCGCGCGCTAGAACTGGGGGTTGGCAATTACACGGTGCAGCAGCTCACACCCGACGGAAGCGATCGGATCAATCAATTGCCCAGCCAGGACGCCAGTTCCGCCTCCACCTATCTCGCCTACGGGCGGCTTGCGGCGAATTCCGGCGTGCCAGGGGCAAGTGGTTTTATCAGCTATCTCGACGAACCCTCGCCCGGCAACGATATCGACGTCACCGCTTTGCGATCTGGATTTGCCGGCTTTCGCTGGTTGAAGGGCGCGCCCATCTTTGCCACGACTGTGGCCGAGCCCGGAGTGGACGAGGGACAGATCAAACTGGTCAACGCCCAAACCGGTGAGGAGCGCGTGGTCACCAACGACGCGGGCGTCAAATTCGATCCGTTTCCATGGTTCGCACCGGAATTTGACGGCGCGATCGCGATCCAGGCGCGCGTCAACGGGACGGACATTGCAGTCTACGTCGATCGCGGCGGCGATATCTTTGAGCGTGTCGCGCTGCTTACCCCTCCCGCTGAGACCGAACTGAGCTTCGTGCAGTCCGCCGAACCGTTCGTCTCCCGCAACGGGATCTCATATATCAGCCTGACGCTCAAAGATGATCCAGGAAGCGTCTTTACCGACGTCAGCGACAGCGAGATCTGGATTTACGGCATTAGCGACGGGGCCGATCGCTTTACGCTCGACTGCGGCGACGGCGCCCCCAACGCGGTCCGCCACGAAGCGGAAATGCGCTCGGGCGCGTCGCAAATACTTGTCTATTACAACGAGATTCAGCCGTCGGGACTGTTCGATCTGGTGCTTTGCGAAACCGGACTGGAGCCCTAACGGATAGACTGACCTGCTCGAAAACCCGCTCGGCGGCCCTGGTTAAGTGGCCCGCTTTCATAGTGTGACCTGAGGTCAGGGAAGGGCGTACTTCGCACTAGACCGACGCCCAATAATGCAAACAAACCTCGCCTTCGCCGCAGCGGTGTGGCGAAACTTCACAGCTTGAGCGCGGTTTTGGTGCAGAGCAGGCGCCTGGCTGGATGCGCAGGCGTTTGGCGTAAGGATCGCCGCCTTGCGTTTGTGTTCAAGAAAGATCGGCCACCATCCGCTCTGCCAAAAGCGAGACAAGCTCACGCATCTTTGACACGGCGTGTTCGTAGCCGTCCTGATCGAGATCGGAGGACAGGTTAAAGTAACGCTCTACGCGGTCGCCCTGTTTGCCGATCACCCAATAACGGCCGGAAAGCACCACCTGGCTGGTGTCGGTAGCGCTAAAGCGGTCGACCCGGACCTCGAAGCGGTTGTTGGCGAGGGCGGCAAAACCGCTCATGCTCGGGTCGCTCACCGTGCATTCGCAGGCTTTGGCCAAGTCATAGGTAAGAGCGCGTGGGAGCGCGGTTCTCAGCCCTTCACCCCAGACATGGAAGGTGGCGATTCGGATTTGATTTTGCCGCTCCAGCATCGTTAGGCCCGGCTGTTCAAGATACTCGGCGAGTTCCAGCCGGACGAGGGCAATTGACCGGTCGCCGTCCAGTTCAGGCAAAGGCTCCGTTGCTCGGTAGTCGAGCGTATACAGCCGCGTTTCTGGTGACTTGCCTGCGCAGGCTGAAAGAATGGCAAGAGCGGCGATCAGTGTTGTGAGTTTGGCCATCTTCATGGGGCGCTTCCCTTTGCCTTTGGTTCGGGATCCTCATCGGGCGAGCCGCCAAAGATCAGAGCGTTTGGTCTTGATCGCACTTTCTGAAGGGTAGGCTGAAGACCCAGCATGGTTTCACGAAGTTCACCGAGCGATCGGGTGAGTTCGCGGTAGGCGTCGCTGTTCGGGTCGAAACCCCTCAGCGTCTGTTCGGTTTGGCTCAAAGTGACCTGCAATTGGCTCAAGGTGGTGTTGAGGTTGCTCGGCAAGTCTTGAGTGCTTTGCTTGGCCGCGAGCGCGTCAAGCCTTTGGGAGAGCTTGTCGATGCTTTCGAGCGCTCCGCTTGCGTTTTGCACCGTCTGTTCCAGGGGCAAGGCCTCCAGTTTTGCGACCAGGCTCGCCACTTGCCCTTCGATCGCATCGAAGCCGCCGCGCTTGGCGGGGATGACGCCAATCTTCCCATAGGGAGGCATCTCAACCTCTCGATAGGCCTGCCCGCGCCGAGAGGGATCCATGTCCAACTGCACGTATTTGTCACCGGTAAGCAAGCTGCCGGATCCCAGCTTTGCCGTCATACCGCGGCGCACATATTGGATCAGATCGTCGCGAAACAGTGCCGCGGATGCTGGTTCGTCAGGAAGTCCGACACGGGCCGGGTCGAGCGCTACAAAGATTGGGATCGAGGTGTTGTCGTAGTCGCCGATGTTCTCCAATTGCGCGAAATCGGTTGTTTGGGGAAGGACCCGCCCAAGGGGCACTCCACGAAACTCGACCGGAGCGCCGGGCTTCAGCCCGCGGATCGATTGGTCGACCATGATCACAAAGGTCAAGCTCAGCTCATACTCTCGCAGAAGCGCTTCTTTCTTGTTCGCGTACAGCTTGAAAGGTGTTTCCGATGTCGCCGGCTCGCCCATTGGCAAGTCCGGTGGAACATCGAAGGTTACGCCCCCCTGCAGCAACGCTTCAAGCGAGGCGACGTCGAATTTGATCCCTTCGGTGGAGGTGGTGAATTGCACCCCGCTAGTGGTCCAGAAATGCGTGTTCGTGGTGACAAGTTCATCATAGGGCGCGTTAACGAAGAGATCGTAATAGGTCTTGCCATCCTCGATATCGAATTTGACCTGTTCAACCCGGCCAACCCGATAGCCGTTATAGATAACAGGGTCGCCCGGACTCAGAGACTTTTTTCCCGCGTTCGACAGAGTGATATGGATGCCCGGCGCATCGGAAGGGGTGATGGGGACCTCCTCCAGGCCTGCAAAATAGTCCTCTCGCGTGTCGCTGTCTCCCGCTTCAAGCTCGATATAGGCGCCCGAGAGCAAAGTGCCCAATCCGCTGATGCCCGCAGCGCCGACGCGCGGGCGCACCACCCAGAAGCGCGTGTCCTCCCGGAGCAGATTGCGCGCCTCCGCGTTGATCCGCGCCGTCACAATCACCCCGTCAATGTCCTCGTTGATTACGATCTTCTCGACCAGGCCCACTTCGACATTGAGGGCTCTGATCTTGGTCTTGCCGGCATCCAACCCATCGGCGGTTGCAAAGGTGATCTCGATCAACTCGCCACGATTGTTGATATAGCTGACGAGCATCCAAAGACCAAAAAGGGTCGCAACGATTGGGATCAGCCAGACAAGCGAAAAGCGGCTTGCCTTCTTGACCTCCGCGTTCTCGAGCGTTTCGTCACCGCCATCAAGTTCGGATGTGTCAGACATCATTTTCCCCCGCGCGGTCCCAGATAAGCCGCGAATCCAGCGTCTCCGCTGCAATCATTGTCGTGATAACAACCCCTGCGAAAGCCACCGCCGCCGGCCCAGGGTTGATCGACATGAGATTGCCCAATTGGATCAGAGCCACGAGAATTGCGACGACGAACACATCAATCATCGACCACCGCCCAATCGCTTCGGTCACGCGGTAAAGCTGCGTTTTTCGCTTGCTGCCGATCGTCCCGCCTTTCCGTATCATCCAGCACAACCATGCCAGCGCCAGCAGTTTTGCCAGCGGAATAAGCACGCTTGCGATAAGGATAACCAGGCCGATGACGTAGTCGCCCTTGCTCAGGAAGATTGCGACCCCTTCAAGGATCGTGTGCCCCTCCGAGGTTCCCAGCTTGGAATTGATCATGACCGGGAAGAGGTTGGCGGGGATGTAAAGGATCGCGGCGGTCACAATCAGCGCCGTGGTCGTCTGTAAGCTGTTGTGGTTGCGCAAATGCAGCGCGCTGCCACAGCGTGGGCACTTGCCCAGCTCCACTGGAGAGAGCTTGCCGCAACCATGGCAATTGGCAAGGCCCCGCTCGGCGGCGCTGTTCTTTACGTAGCGCGCCTCACCCATGCGAATGAGGCCTGTAGCCATGCTCTATCCAGAACCACAGCTGATACCGGTCTGTGATCGTCAGCACGGCGGGGAAAACGAGGCAGAAGAAGACGAAGGCCCAGAGCGAAAGCCCCGGCTCAACGGTGGCCATGGCCGCCACCTTGATTAAGCTGACAAGCACGCCGAGGAAGAAAACCTCCGCCATCGCCCAGGGGACCAAATGGAACATCCATTTGCAGATCGTCTTGGCGCCCCACGGGACGACACCTCTGCGCAAATGCAACAGCAAGTAAAGCAAGCTGCTAAGGAACGCAGCGGGCGCAAGGATGATGAAGATTGCCGTCAGAACCGCCAGTTCAGGATAATTGTTCTCCCACAAGGTGGAGGTGGTCTGGAGCAAGGTGATTTGCTTTTCCTGGCCGCTGGTGTTGTACCCAAGGAACGGAAAGGCGCTCGCGAAGACAAGCAGAAGCAGCCCCGTGATCGACATGGAAATCAGTCGATCCATCGCCTCGACCGCACGCGAGGTGATAGCGTAACCGCAGCGAGGACATTGCGCTGTCTCCCCAGGCGCAAGCCTTGGATACTCCATCAGCAGATCGCACTGGCTGCATGCGATCATTTCTCTGGACGCTTCGTTCGTCACAAAGCGACCATAAGGGCTTTGCTATCGAAGTATAGCCATTTCAATATCGCTAGGGGACCGATTCCGCACACCGCAACTTCACAAAACGCGGGAGCTTCCGATTGTACAATCACGGTTCTCTCCTGAAACTGAGGGCGAACTAAATTTCTCTAGAAATTCAAATGCTTTTTGAGCTACACGTCCTCAGAAATGGCGTGCCTTGCGCGCACTTTGGAACGCTCGATGGATACAGGCGATGGCCAAGAGTGCGGACAGACAGATCGAATTGGAGTGGTAATCGATGGTTCCACGTTTTCAACGAAGTTGCGGACGCACAATTCCACACTGCCTGTACAAATTTGTGGCAGGGACGTGTCTAAAGGCGTATTGACTTTGCGCGGGGAGCAAAAGACGGCATCACGGTGATCGTTTCACATGATCACGCTTGAGCTGCCTGCACTCGCTAAGCCTCGCAACGCTATTGAGGGCGAGAATGGACCGCTGGACCGAAATTCGATCAGCCTACTACGTCGCCAAGTTAGGGACGATCAGCGCAGCCGCCGACACGCTGAACCTTCACCGGGCCACGGTTGTCAGGCATGTGGATTTGCTTGAAGAGCAGTTGGAAGCCAAGCTCTTCCTCCGCCATCAAGGCGGATACACGCCCACGGAGTATGGCCAGGGTCTGTTTGCAGCAGCGGCAAGAGCCGAAGAGTCCTTTGCCGAATTCCAATGGAGGATGGACGGGCAATCGGAGGCTGTGTCCGGTGATCTGATTGTAACATCATCAACAATGCTGCTTTCAACCTTCTCACCGGTTTTGAAGCAATTTCAAATAGATTACCCCGAGGTCCGCGTTATCTACTCGGTCACGGAAGAGCTCGCGCGGCTTGAGGTTGGCGAAGCGCATGTTGCCATTAGGACGGGCTCCTATCGGGGAATGGAAGATTCGGTGATGCTGCCCCTGGCTTCGGTTCGATCAGCCATCTACGCGCATCAAAGCTACATTGATCGGTTCGGAAAACCCGAGAGCCTTGAAGATTTTCGCAAGCATCGATTTGTATCGCGCGAGCCAGATGATGAGAGCTTCCCACCCTTCCTATGGCTCAAAGAGCACACTGAGCCTGAGAACATTGTTTTCATGAGCAACGACACACTCGCTAAATTCCAAGCGGTTGCCGCTGGTGTCGGTATTGGGTTTTTGCCGATTAAAGAGGCACAGTCCTGGCCCGATCTGGTCGAAGTCTATCCTTACAATCCGGATTGGAACGTGGATTTTTGGCTTGTGACCCACATGGACATTCATCGCATGCCTAAGATTCAAGCCCTTATTTCTGCCTTTCGCAAAATGGGCTTTCTTGCCAATCAGCAGGAGTTCGCTGAACTTTTGCCGACGCGATCCACGGATTGAGTTGAGCGATTTCCCCGCACATGATGCGCAGATGTGCGCATCGACGGCCCAATCGTAATTTGAGACCTCTCTGACCGTGGGCTTGGACGGCCCGGGAGATCATATCGGGGGTCGCCACATGCGTGGTACATTTATTCTGCCAGCGGCGGCGTTGCTCGTGGCTGGTTGTTCGGGCGAAACCGTGGAGGAAGCGGCGCCAGAACCCAAAACGGTCAAAATCGCGACCGCACAGATGTCGAGTTCTGCGCTTAGCAACACGTACCCGGCTTCGGTTCGGTCGGTCCGGTCGACTGATCTTGCCTTTCAGGTTTCTGGCCGCGTGGTTGTTTGGCGTGCGTTGGAAGGCACCCGGTTTCGCAAGGGCGATGTTATCGCCCGGCTTGATGATCGCAGCTTTCGCAACGCCGTGACTCAGGCGGAGGCCGAATTCCGCAACGCGCAAAGCGAGTTTGAAAGAGCCGAGCGCTTGATCGAAGGCAACGCGATTTCACAGAGCGTGCTCGAAAGCCGCCTGGCTGAACGCGAAGTTGCGGCGGCGGCTCTCGACAGCGCCCAAAAGGACCTAAGCGACACGATATTGCGCGCGCCCTTTAGCGGTACCGTCGGGAAGACCTACATCGAGGAGTTTCAGACCGTACAGGCTCAATCCTCGGTTCTCACCTTGCAGAGCCAACAAGTGGAGGCGGTCGTCGACGTGCCGGGTAGCTTCGTCGTCAACGTTCCTAAACTGCGCTCGATTGATGCCGTGGTCGAATTGGACGCGGCGCCCGGTCAAGAGATGACCGCGACCTTCCGCGAAGCGGCTGGCGAAGCGGATAGCTCCACTCAAACCTTCGAGGCCAAATTTGCATTCACCCCACCGGCGGGCCTGCTTGTTCTTAACGGCATGACCGCCCGCCTGAAGACCAACGCTGAGTTTTTGAGCGGCACGGGCCAAGCCGGGAACGGCGTCGCCATCCCGCTGTCAGCGGTTCTTCAAACCGAAGAGAGGTCATTCGTCTGGGTGATAACGCCAGTCGAAAAAACGGTCTCGCGAAGAGAGATCACGCTGGCGTCAAGCGTTGGCAAGCAGGTTGTCGTCGCAAGCGGACTCGAAGCGGGTGAGCGCATCGTCGCGAGCGGCGGCGCCTATCTGGTCGAAGGCGACCGGGTTCGCGAGTGGAAGCGTTGACCATCCAATTCGCGAAGCGGCGGGAGCTAGCATGAACATCGCAGAATTCAGCATCAAGAACCGGCTGATCATGTGGCTCATGATCGCGATTTCATGTTTCGCGGGATTCCAAGCCTATCAGGAAATGCCGCGGTTCGAGGATCCCGAGTTCACTATTCGAGTCGCGCAGGTTCTTACCGCCTATCCCGGCGCGAGCCCGGAGGAAGTCGCTCGCGAAGTGACCACTCCGCTGGAAACCGCGCTTCAGGAAATGCCGGAGATTGACGAGCTGACTTCGACATCTTCCGATGGCTTTTCGGAAATCGAGGTTGAAATCGAATTTTCCGCTGCGCCCGACAAAGCGGCGCTGCAAGCGATCTGGACCAAGCTTCGCAACAAGGTTCGTGACGCTCAAGCCGATCTGCCTTCGGGCGCCAGCGTTCCTTACGTCTATGATGAATACGGCGATGTGTTCGGCATCATGTATATGCTTACTGGCGACGACTACACCTACGCCGAATAGTATGATTACGCCTCCGCGCTCAGGCTTGATCTGCTGGCGGTCGACGGTGTGGGCAAGGTCAACATCACCGGCGATCTTGACGAAGTGATCTACATCGAAATTCCCAGCGAAACGGTCGCCTCGCTGGGCCCTTCAATCGACACGATCTTCACCCAACTTGAAAATCAGAACGCGGTTGTCTCGACCGGCAGTGTAAAAATCGATGACCGTCGGCTTATCGTCACGGCCACGGGCGATGTCGATTCTGTCGAAGCGATTGAGAGCCTGTTGATCTCTTCCGCTGATGGAAGTGTCACACGGCTGGGCTCGATTGCGAATGTGTCTCGCGGTTATGAAGACCCCGCTGGTCTGGTGACCTATTACGATGGCAAGCCGGCTCTTGTCGTCGGGGTGGCCGCGGTTTCGGGATCCAACGTGGTCGCCATTGGTGACAGGATCGACGCGCGCCTGGACGAGTTGGCCAGTCAGCGCCCCTTGGGGATGGAACTCAACGAGTTCTACCATCAGGGCAAGGTGGTAAACGCCTCGGTTGCGAACTTCGTTGAGAACCTCGCGACGGCGCTGGCGATCGTTATCGTGACGCTCCTGATCTTTATGGGTGTGCGCTCTGGGATCATTATCGGGCTTGTCCTGCTCATCACGGTCGCCGCCACTCTGGCGACCATGTATGTAGCCGAGGTTCCCATGCACCGGATTTCGCTCGGCGCGCTGATCATTGCGCTGGGCATGCTGGTCGACAACGCCATCGTTGTGACCGACGGCATTCTTGGCGGGATGCGGCGCGGCGAAAGCTTGCTCGACGCGGCGAAATCGGTGGTCGGCAAATCCATCTGGACGCTGCTTGGTGGAACGGTGGTCGGAATTCTCGCGTTCTCCGTCGTTGGCTTCGCCCCAGGGTCAACGGCGGAGTTCACCGGCGATCTGTTCTGGGTGATCCTGATCTCGTTGTTCTTCTCATGGCTGTTCGCGATCACGCTCACGCCGTTCTTGTGCGATCTGCTGCTGAAGAAGGACACGGGGGATCAGTCTGGCGACGCAGAAGACAGCCGCTTCATGAAGGCCTTCAAGAGCGCGGTCGCAGCGCTGGTTCGCATTCGGTATGTGACGGTCGGCGTGGCGGTCGCAATGTTTGCCGCCTCGCTGTTCGGCTTCAACTACGTGAAATCCGGCTTCTTTCCGGCGACCACCTCACCGCAAGTCGTCGTGGATTATTGGGGCCTTGAGGGGACGGATATCACCGTCACCGAAGAGCGCGTGCTCGAGCTGGCTGATTTCGTTGCGGAGATTGACGGGGTGACCCACGTCAAATCGGTGATCGGTGGCGGCACCCAGCGCTATATGCTGATCTACACTTTTGAGAGCCAGAACAGCGCCTACGCCCAGTTGCTGGTTAAAGTCGATGACTACCGCGAGCTCGACCGGATCATTCTGGAAATCCAGAACCACGTCGATACGAACATTACCAACGCCCAGGCGAGGGCATGGCGGTTCGCGATGGGGCCGGGTGGTGGTTCGAAGATTGAAGCCACCTTTAGCGGACCTGATCCTAAAGTGCTGCGTGGGTTGTCCGATCAAGCCAAGGAGATCATGCGATCAGAGCCTGACGCCATGATGATAAAGGATGATTGGCGTGAGCCAGTGCCGGTGGTCGAAATTGTCTACGCCGATGATCGGGGGCGCCGCGCCGGCGTTAGTCGAACCGATGTGGGCAGCGCGTTGGCGCGCGCCTTCAGCGGCTATGAAGTGGGCACCTATCGAGAGAATGACGATCTCATATCAATCCAGTATAGGGCGCCCGCCAACGAGCGCGAAGACGCATCGGGCGTCCGCAGCGTCCAGGTCAACAACTCCGCAGGCGAAACCGTCCCGCTCGCTCAGGTGTCTGACGATGTTAAGACGGTCTTTCGAGATGGTCGTCTGACGAAGATCGACAAGGTGTACGCGATCAGCGCGCAAGCCGACCCTGTCCCTGGAGCCGTTGCAGGCGATGTTCAAGCGGCGGTCCAGGCAGAGATCGAAGCTATCCCGCTGCCTCCCGGCTACGCCTTCGAATGGAACGGGGAACTGGGTAACAGTCAGGAGGCGAACGAAAATCTCGCAATCATCATCCCCTACAGCTTTGGCGCCATGGTGCTTGTTGTGATCCTGCTTTTTAACGCTCTGAGGCAGCCTTTGGTCATCTGGCTAACGGTGCCCTTGGCTTTGATTGGGGTGACGGTCGGACTTCTCATCATGGACGTGCCGTTCGAGTTCATGGCCATTCTCGGCTTCCTCTCGCTCGCGGGGCTGCTGATTAAGAACGCCATCGTTCTGGTGGACGAAATTGATCTTCAGATCGCGGACGGGAAACCTCGTTTTGACGCTTTGATCGACAGCTCCGCTTCGCGCTTCAGCCCAGTTCTTTTGAGTTCGGGAACGACGGTTTTAGGGCTCATTCCCTTGTTCACAGACGCTTTCTTCCAGTCGATGGCCGTCACGCTGGTGTTCGGACTGACCTTCGCCACCGTGCTGACCCTTGCGGTTGTGCCGGTCTTCTACGCGATCATATTTGGCATTAAAAACGATGAAACGGGCGCGGCGGTACAAGGAGGCGCGCCATCGGGGGCCGATCTGGGAGAGGAGGGGCTGCCAGCATGACCCATCACCGCGTTCTGTTGTGCGTCTCGGCGCTCGCTTTTGCTCTTAGTGGATGCGCGTCGCTTACATCTGACGAGGAAGTCGTTACAGCCACCCGCGCCAGTCTGCCCCCATTGCCGGCGCAGTGGCAGGTCGACGGGGCGTTGCCGGGCGATATTCGCATCGGCTGGATCGACACGCTCGGCGATCCCGCTCTGTCGGCCTTTGTTCGCGAGGCGCAGATCGCAAACCGCGACATCCAGGCGACCGCCGCCAATGTCGAGGCGGCTTACGCGCTTGTGCGTCAGGCGCGATCCGAGCTTTTCCCAGCCATTGATCTATCAGTGACTGGCGGACAATCGCAGGTGTTCGATGAGCCAGGTGTGGGAGACCCTCCAAGCGAAGCGTTCTTCACACCGGATTACGACGTCTCACTCCAAGCCAGCTGGGAGGCTGATCTTTGGGGACGCGTGCGCGCCGGGCGGAACGCAGCCTACGCCAGCGCTCAAGCGATCGAAGCGGATTTTCGCTTCGCTCAATACTCGCTCGCCGCCTCGGTGGCGTCGGCCTACTTCGCGGTCATCGAAGCCGAACGGCAGATCGATGTCGCAGAGCGCAACTACGCCGCCTACGCCGAGATCGACCGTATCACTCGCTTTCGGGCACGCGAAGGCTATTCGAATCAGCAGGACGTTCGCACGGCCGCTTCGGACTTGGCTGATGTCCTGGAAGGTCTTGAGGACGTACGCGGTGCGAGACGGATCGCGATCAGGGCGCTTGAGGTTCTGCTTGGGCGTTATCCCGGCGCTGAAATCGAGGGAGGCTTCGACTTCCCTGTCCCTCCGCCACCGCCGCCAGCCGGTCTTCCATCGGAACTGCTCGAACGACGGCCTGATGTCATCGCGGCAGAGCGAAACGTCGCCGCAGCCTTTTCTGACCTTGATCAGGCCAAGGCCGCACGCCTTCCGGTCTTGAGCCTGACGGGGAGCGTTGGGGGAACGTCAAGCGAACTTGAAGATCTTACCGACGGTCGCAATCTGTTTTGGTCGATCATTGGCAATGTGCTGCAGCCAATCTTCGATGCTGGCCTGCGAGGAGCCCGCGTTGATGAAGCGGACGCGGATAAGCGCGCCGCTATCGCAACCTACGCTTCGACCGCGCTGGCCGCGCTCCAGGATGTCGAGGACAATCTCGACCAGGTTGAGGTTGTGCGATTGCGCGAAGAGGCGGCGAGGACGGCCCGCGATGAAGCCGTCGAAGCCGTCAAGTTGGGTGAACTGCGGTACAAGGAAGGCGAGACGGATCTCATCGATCTTCTCAGCCTGCGGCAAAGGCAGCTATCCACTGAACAAAACTTCGTCTCCATCCAGCGAGAACGCATCGATCAATGGGTGTCGTTAAACCTTGCTCTTGGAGGAAGTTGGATCGAACCCTCTCAGCAAGCGGAGCCTTGATGTGGCCCTGCAAATGCTCATTGGCACGGCCATGCTGGCCTTGACGATCGGGATCGGGGCCTTGGCCATCATTGCCGCCGCGCGAGCGCTCGATTTTGCGGGCCTTGACGGACGAGAAGAACTCTCGGTTATGATGCACACCGGCGTTATAACGCTCGTCACCAGCTCGCTCGCGGTGGTGTTGATTTTCATCATGGCCTTATGGGCAGCCTTGTTTGTGGCGCTTGGCATCTTTCCAGAGTTTGAGGTGTCCCTGTATATTGCCATGATATCGGCAACGACGCTCGGCTATGGGGATGTCACAATGCCCAATGAATGGCGCCTGTTGGCCGGTTTTATCGCCACTGACGGCTTCATTCTCTTTGGGCTAGACACCGCTTTTCTGTTCGAAGTCATGCGGCGGCTGGGCGATCCACCGATGGTGGAGGCAAAATGATCTTTGATGGGAAGCGCAACGCGAAGGGTGCGGCGGTCATCGTGTTCGTTGACTACGATGTCACCGCCGGAAGGGAAGCGCGCCACATCGTCGAGCGAGCCGTCGAAGCCTTTGGCCCGGAAGTGACCCTTGAGCACAAGTTCCTGGTCCGGCCAGATTCCAGCGACAGCACCCGACTCTCGGCTTTGGCCGCGCTGGCGGCACAAGATCAAGGTCGTCTCAGCGACATGCACGAAGCGATGCTGGCGCAGGGGCCTGTGAGCTCTGAGGCGGAGGCTGTGAACCGCGCTGCGTCGCTCGGCCTTGATCTTGAGCGATTTCGCCAGACCCTTGGTTCCAGTGAACTGGCAGCCGAGCTTGATCTTGTGGCGACGCTTGCGTCCGATGCAGCGGTCGAAGCCGCGCCGGCGCTTCTGATTAACCGAGTACGCTATGAAGGACCAATCGACGAATTCGCCCTGCGCGAAGCGATCGCGGCGAGCGGGCCCAAGCCGGTCAGCCTTGCTATTTCCGGCTTCTTTGCCTGGGGTGCCTCTGCGGCCTTTGCGCTGCTAGCGGCCACAGTCTTCGCACTCATCCTCGTAAATGTGGGCTACGCGGAAGCTTACGAACATTGGCGCGAACTCACAGTCGGGTTTGATGTGGGCGGGGGCGGCTACAGCCTCCCGCTCGAGGTCTGGGTGAACGATGGCCTGATGGCGATCTTCTTCCTGCTTATCGGCCTCGAGATAAAGCGTGAGATTCTCTACGGGGAACTCTCTGATGCCAAGCGAGCAGCCATGCCCATTATTGGCGCGATTGGAGGCATGCTGGCCCCTGCCCTCATCTACGCGGCGATCAATATGGGCGGCGAAGGGGCTGGAGGCTGGGGTATCCCCATGGCGACGGATATCGCCTTTACTCTGGGGCTTATGGCCTTGTTGGGATCAAGCGTTCCGATTTCGCTCAAAGTGTTTATTTCGGCTCTGGCGGTTGCGGACGATCTGGGCGCCATCCTGGTCATAGCTCTGTTCTATGGCCACGGTTTCGATCTGGTCTACTTCCTTAGTGCAATCGGATGTGTGGCGGTGCTGTTCGTCATGAACGTGCGGCGCATCTACATGATCGCGCCCTACATTGTGATTGGCTGCCTGATGTGGTTCTTCATTCACGAGAGCGGCCTCCACGCCACTCTGGCTGGGGTGATAACAGCCGCCTTCATTCCCTCTCGACCGAGCGGCGATCTGATTGGAGCGGCCAGTCAATCGGCGATCATCTTCGAACGCGAAATAGAGCACGCGCGGCACAAAGAAGGGCACACCCCTATCCGCTCGCACTCGCTCAACACCCTCCATCAGGTCGTCGATCGGTTGCAGGAGCCTGCCTATTATCTGGAGCATTTCCTTGAGCGCTGGGTGAACTACCTGATCCTGCCGCTCTTTGCCTTTGTGAACACAGGTATCTTGATCGCGGGGTCGGTCTTCAACCTGTTCGACCCGGTCACCCTTGGGATCTTGCTGGGCCTGTGCGCAGGCAAACCGATCGGTATTGTTGGGCTATGTTGGGTCGCCAGCAAGACCGGGTTGGCCTCGTTGTCCGAGGAGATTTCTTGGGGGCAATTGCTAGGCGGTGCGGCGCTGGCAGGGGTTGGCTTTACAATGTCATTGGTGGTGGCGGGCGCAGCCTTTGAAGGAGCGTTGTTGGAGAGCGCCAAGCTGTCCATTCTCCTCGCATCGACGCTTTCCGCGACGCTTGGTCTCGTTATTCTCAAAATGGCGCTGGCGCGTCGTCCTAGCTTTAGGCCGGTCGCCGCGGACACGGCGTGACACAGGCTCGCGCGGTCTTGCGATATGTTGTGATCGGCTTCGGTATCGGAGCCGTAGGCGTAGCGGCCGTCGATCTGGTCCTTGGCGGTTGAGGTTCGCTGATATGCAACGCATCCTTATCGTAGGTGGAGGCGTCGGCGGGCTCGCGCTTGCCAACCGTCTCAGCGCCCGACTTGGCCGCAAGCGCAAAGCGGAAATCGCGCTCGTCGACCACAGCCCCATGCATGTCTGGAAGCCGATGCTGCACGAGTTTGCAGCTGGCACGGCAGAGCCCTCAGATCGGGGGATCAACTTCCCGGTTCAAGCAAGACGGCGGGGTTTCCGCTTCATTCCCGGGACCTTGACCAGCATCGATCGCGTGTCGAACTCAATCGAGGTTGCGCTGCCGCGATCTTCCGCCCAGCACGGGAATGTTCGGAGGTTTGAGTTTGATCGGCTGGTCCTGGCAATCGGCGGGCGGGCGAACGATTTTGGCACTCCGGGAGCGAAAGAACACTGCTTACTTGTCGATGATCTAAAGAGCGCGTTGGCGCTGAACGATGCGCTGCGCGCCGAGATTCTGGAGCGCGCTTTCTCAAATGAGGACATTCGGATCGCGATTGTCGGGGGCGGTGCGACTGGGGTCGAACTTGCGGCCGAAATCCGCAAGCTTATCGCGATCGGTTCAAGCTACGGGATTGATCATCTCGAGTCTCTTCTAAAGGTTACTCTTATCGAGGCGAATGAGCGCATCCTTAAGGCTTTTGATGAGGTCTCGGCGAAGCGGGTCGAGGACAAGCTGAGATCGCTCGGCGTGCGCATCGAGTGCGAACGCCGAGTGACCGAAGTCGACGCCGCGGGTTTCGTCTTCAGCGATGGCAGACGGATCGACGCCGCGTTGAAAGTCTGGGCCGCTGGTGTCGCGGCGCCTCCCGCGCTCAAAACGCTTGACGGTGTCGAACTGAACCGCTCCGGGCAGGCGCTCGTGGATGAACATCTGCGGGTTCAAGGCACACTGCACATATTCGCCATGGGCGATTGCTGCTCGTTCATGCCTAGGGGCGAGGATTTTCCGCTACCCGCGACGGGCCAGGTCGCCTCTCAGCAGGCGACATTTCTTGCGACCGCGCTAGCGGCCGCTCTCGACGGCCGAGCTCTTCCAGCTTTCGAATACGAAGATCGAGGCGGGCTTGTGTCTCTGGGCATGTATGGCGGCTTTGGCTCGCTGCCCAACAAGGGATTTGTGCCCGAGATTCTGATTAGCGGCCGCTGGGCGCGTTTCATCCATCCCTTGTTCTTTCGCGCGCATATGTTTCAGATGCTTGGTTTTTGGCGCGGAGCCCTTAGTTGGCTCAGGGACACAATCACCGCATGGCTGCACCCCGGGATCCGCTTCTAAGAGCTCGACGGGCAACTCTATTCTTGAAAGTTCGCCTGCTCAAACGCCAGTTCCGCGCAGTCAAGCCGGCTCTGGTCACCAACGGATCGATAGACATGTAAGGAGCGCCAGTCTGCCGGATTGGCCGAAGACCAAGTCGTCGAGCGTGGTAGGAATGCTTGCTATGAGACGGTGCGGTTTTCGTGGAGCGGGTTTGGGCCGCAGTTCGCTGCTGTCACCAAGACAGAGGATCGACCGGATGCGCGGCTACAGGCAGTACGCTGGCACCTGGCTCGCTGTTTGTGACGGCTGGCCGCGCGAGGCACTCGTCGTCGCGGGCGGTTGATAACGCTGCTCCGCACTCTTGGAAGCGGGCTTGGATGCTCTTGGAAGGGTCGTAAGGTTCCCCAGCGAGCGTCCGGAAAAAAGCCGACCGGTAAGGAGGATACCGGCCGGCTTTCCCTTGGGTGAGATACACCCGAAGAACGGTGCAACTCAGAACGCGAAGCGTGCACGCACTCCGGCCGAGTGGGACTGATACTCAGAAGCGAAGCGGCCCCGGTACTCAGCGCCAATCGAGAAGCCGTTTTGATTGACCAGATCGATGCCAGCTCCGATGTCGAAGCGCGATTGCGCCGCCTCATCCGCTACAAGCTGGAAGCTGTCTGCGCCTCCGTTGAAAGAGGCGTTCACCGCAAGCGGGTCGCTGCCCAGATCGTAGGCGTAATCAACGCTGGCGTAGGGAACGATGCTCGATGTTGCGTCCTCCTCGACGGCGCCAGCCACGCGTAGACCGATGCGCGCTTCGAGGAATTCGGCGCTATCGGCATCGAGCGTGAGGCCAAGACCGCCCGTCTCCGTGAACGCATCACGCGAAAGCTCGGCGTAGCGAATTCCGGCGTTTGGAGTGACGACGACAGTGCCAGTCACAATCTCGTAGCCTGCGTTGACGCTCGCATAGACACCGTCAACGTCGCTGTCTGAGGCAATAGCACCAGCGACGCTCATCCGCCTTTCATCGACTGAGCTTGTCGAATAGCCAAGCTCAGCGTTGATGAAGGCCTTGCCAAGATCGAACCCGGCGTACCCACCGATTTGGATGGCATCGATCTCGCTCCGCGCGCCGGCGGTCCCGTTCGCATCGACTTCGATGTCGGAGTAGTTGAACAGGACACCCAGCGTGGCTGTTTCACCAACTTTGCCGTCAAGGCCCAGCGTGATGCCGGTCGCATCGGCGTCATAGCCCAGTGAGCTGAGGCTGGTGGGATCCGCATCCGCGCTGCGGTAGAAGGCCTGGCCCCACAGTCCCACACCTTCTCCTGCGAGACGGTTCTGCACGAGCGAGCTCGCGAAACGCTGGGTTTCGTAGATCTCGCGCGCCACACCGTCATGGATGGCAGGCAGCAAAGTCAACGCGCTCTCTTCAAATTGCGTCACCGACGTGGCGCTGTTGAGGGCTGTAAAGACGTCATCCGCCAGGCGAATGTCGGCGACCGCGCCGCTCACCGCGTTGGCAAAAGCGTCGATATTGGAATCGGATGAGACACCGGCGAGGTCGCTCGCGGAGACGCTCACACTCAAAGACCCAAGGATCACCTCATAGTCGAGAAGGAAGTCGTCATCGTTCACGTTCACCACTGCGCCTTCATTGGTGAAATTCCCGGTTTCGGTGAGCACGTCAAAGGTTGTGCCGACGTCATCCTGACCGATGATGTCGGTGGCAATATTGACCACGCTTCCCGCACCAAGGAGGGTGTCGCCCTCGACAGCGAGGCTATCGACACCCAGCGAGACATCCAGCGTACCGTTATGGGTGAAGCTGCCGTTGAGGGTCCGAGCGCCAGAGATCGTCGTAGCGCTGCCAGCGGTGGTGGTCACATCAACCGAGTTCAGGATATCGCCCTGGAGCAAGTTGCCCGTGCCGGTGAAGGTGAGCGTGTCGTCAAAAGCCGAGCCGACGAAGTTGCCGATCAGCGTGCCACCATCGTTGGTCACACTCACCGCCGCCGTCGCGTTCCCAGCGAAGAAGGCGTTTACGCCGCCCGCCAGCGTGCCGGAGTTGGTGATGACCGCTGCCGAATGATCACCGGCGCCAAGGTAGAGACCATGGTTGCCGCCCGATATCGTGCCGGAGTTGTTCAACTCGCCCGTGAAGTCGACACCGTTGACAACGCGCAGACCCGAAACCGGCCCTTGCGTGCTTTCGGAGTTGATCAGGCCGGAGTTGGTGATCACGCCGTCAAAGGTGCCGGTGTTGCCGACATTACCGATGCGCACACCGTCACCCGCTTGGTTGTCCATGGGGCCAGCCTGACCACGACCTTGGATGGTGCCGGTGTTGGTTAGCGTGAAGGTGTTGGCTCCATCGGCGGCTCCGCCGATTTCGGCGCCAAAGCCCGAACCCTGGTTGCCAACGCCCGCATCGATTGTGCCGGCATTGGTGAAGGTAAAGGCGTCAGCGGTGCCATCGGCGTAGACGGTGCCGTTGCGCTGGTTGCCGGTGCCCAGGATCTGGCCAGTGTTATTCACGGTCAGGCCGATGCCATCGATGTTCAGCGCGCGGCTGTCCGAGCTGATGACGCCAGAGTTGTTGACAACCGCTCCGGTGAAGTCACCGCCGCCAGCCGGGGTGGGGTTGCCAAAATACAGGCCGTTCTGAACGCCAGAGATCGTGCCCGAGTTGTCGAGCACACCCTGGAAGCTAACACCGTTGACGAACCGGATGCCGCCAGCGGTGCCGTTGGCTGCTTCTGATGCGATCGTGCCGGAGTTGGTGATGTTTCCGACGAACAGGCCGTCTGAAGTTGCATCCAAAGCGCCCATATTGCGCGTGCGCTCAAAACGTAGGCCATCACCCGCGGTCGCCGCGCCCGCCGATGCGTTGCCGCGACCCTGGATCGTGCCGGCGTTGGTAATGTCAAACGCATTGCCGCCGCTTGCCGCTGAAGCCAGCTCGACAGAGAAGGCGGCTCCTTCATTGCCCATGCCAGCATCGATCACACCCGTTGCGGTGTTGTTTAGGGTAAAGTCCTGCGCTGTGCTGTCGGCGTAGACGGTGCCGTTGCGCTGGTTGCCCGTGC
>CALCCG010000054.1 GCA_937899785.1 uncultured Erythrobacter sp.
GGCGTGATCTTGCCGACCAGAATGTCGCCCGGATGCACTTCGGCACCGATATAGACAATGCCCGCTTCATCGAGGTTGCGCAGGGCCTCCTCGCCCACATTGGGAATGTCACGGGTGATGTCTTCCGGCCCAAGCTTGGTGTCGCGCGCCATGACTTCGAATTCCTCGATGTGGATCGAGGTGAAGACATCGTCCTTCACGATACGCTCGGAGATGAGGATCGAGTCCTCATAATTATAGCCGTTCCAGGGCATGAACGCGACGAGGCTGTTCTTACCCAGCGCCAGTTCGCCCAGATCGGTCGAAGGGCCATCGGCGATGATGTCGCCCGCCTCGATCGTCTCGCCCACCTTCACCAGCGGACGCTGGTTGATGCAGGTGTTCTGGTTGGAGCGCTGGAACTTTTGCAGCGTGTAGATATCAACGCCCGACTGGCCGGGTTCGACATCGCCCACGGCGCGAATAACGATACGCGTCGCGTCGACTTGGTCGACGATACCGCCGCGCTTGGCCGCGATCGCCGCGCCGCTGTCGCGCGCCACGGTCTCTTCCATGCCGGTGCCAACCCACGGCGCTTCGGCTTTGACCAGCGGCACCGCCTGGCGCTGCATGTTCGAGCCCATCAGAGCGCGGTTGGCGTCATCGTTTTCCAGGAACGGAATAAGCGAGGCGGCAACCGAGACGAGCTGCTTAGGCGACACATCCATCAGCGTCACCTGATCACGCGGGGCCATAAGGTTGTCGCCAGACTGGCGCGCCGAGATCAGTTCATCGACGAAGGTGCCGTCTTCAGTCAGCTCGGCCGAGGCCTGCGCCACGGTGTGCTTCTGCTCTTCCATCGCGGAGAGATATTTCACATCGCCGGTGACCTTGTTGTCGACCACCTGACGGTACGGCGTCTCGATGAAGCCGTACTTATTGACCCGGCTGAACGAGGCCAGCGAGTTGATCAGGCCGATATTCGGGCCTTCGGGCGTTTCAATCGGACAGATGCGACCATAGTGGGTGGGGTGCACGTCGCGGACTTCAAAGCCCGCGCGTTCACGCGTCAGACCACCCGGCCCCAGCGCCGAAACCCGGCGTTTGTGGGTGACTTCTGAAAGCGGATTGGTCTGATCCATGAACTGCGAGAGCTGCGAGGAGCCAAAGAACTCACGCACCGCAGCGACCGCCGGCTTGGCGTTGATAAGGTCGTTCGGCATCACCGTCGACACATCGACGCTCGACATGCGCTCTTTGACCGCGCGCTCCATGCGCAACAGGCCAACGCGGTACTGGTTCTCGAGCAGCTCACCAACCGAACGGACACGGCGGTTGCCGAGATTATCGATGTCGTCGACCTCACCCTTGCCGTCCTTGAGGCCGACCAGTTCCTTGACCACGGCAAGGATGTCTTCCTTGCGCAAGGTGGTGACCGTGTCTTCCGCGTCCAGCTCAAGACGCATGTTAAGCTTTACACGACCCACCGCGGAAAGATCATAACGCTCCCCATCGAAAAACAGGCCTTCGAACAGCGCGTCTGCGGTTTCCTTGGTCGGCGGTTCGCCTGGGCGCATCACCTTGTAGATCGCCTCCAAGCCCTCATCGCGGTTCTCTGCCTTGTCGACCTTCAGCGTGTTGCGGATCCAAGGACCGGTGTTGACCTCGTCAATGTCGAGAAGGTTCAGCGTGTCGATGCCAGCTTCATCGAAAGTCTCGACGTGCTCCAGCGTCACTTCGTCGCCCGCTTCGATATAGATGCGGCCGGTGCTTTCATTGATCAGATCATCGGCGGCGTAGCGGCCCACCACCTCTTCGGTGGGAAGCAGCAATTCGGCAAGGCCCTCTTTGGCCGCCTTGTTGGCTGCGCGCGGGCTGATCTTTTGACCTGAGGGAAAGATCTCTTCGCCGGTCTTCGCGTCCACCAGCGGGAAAGCGGGTTTCTGACCGCGCCACGCTTCGGCGACGAACGGGATTTTCCAACCGTCCCTCGCGCGAGCCCAGGTGACGGTTTCGTAAAAGTGGTGGAGGATTTCCTCGCTGTCGAGGCCAAGCGCGTAGAGCAGCGCGGTGACCGGCAGCTTGCGCTTGCGGTCGATACGCACATTCACGATATCCTTGGCGTCGAATTCAAAGTCGAGCCACGAACCACGGTACGGGATCACGCGCGCGGCAAACAGGAGCTTGCCCGAAGAGTGCGTCTTGCCACGATCGTGGTCAAACAGGACGCCCGGCGAACGGTGCATTTGGCTGACGATCACACGCTCAGTGCCGTTGATGATAAAGGTGCCGTTCTCCGTCATGAGCGGCATATCGCCCATGTAAACGTCCTGCTCTTTGATATCGAGGACTGAGCGCGTCTCGGTTTCCTGATCGACTTCAAAGACGATAAGACGCAGCGTCACCTTCATCGGCGCGGCATAGGTGATCCCCCGTTGGCGGCACTCAGTCGTGTCGTACTTGGGATCTTCAAGTTCGTAATGGACGAAATCCAGCTCCGCTGTGCCCGCAAAATCGCGGATCGGAAAAACGCTGCGCAACGTCTTTTCGAGACCCGACACATAGCCTGTCTCCTTGTCCGAGCGCAGGAACTGCTCATAACTCTCACGCTGGACTTCGATCAGATTGGGCATCTGGACGACTTCGTGGATGTCGCCAAAAATCTTGCGGATGCGGCGCTTCGCGGTGCCTTGCGCGGCGCGCGAGCGAACCTGCTTCTTCGAGCTCGGGGCTTTGGTGGCCATGGAGGAGAAATGCCTCTTTGTTGGTTGCGCGAGGGGCGGAAGACCCGCTCGCCGATGAACGTCAAATTGTCACGCGAAGACCGCGCCAAATCCGACAAGAAAAGAGCCACACGCCGTCACGCGCCTATCGGCCCGCTTGGCAGCAGCTCATTCAAAGTCGCGAATATGGCAAAGCGTCGCTTCCATTCTTGGTCTGACCCTACGCGCCTGAATCAGACCGGCTCGAAGCCGACGTGTGGACGGGCATGTAGGAACCCGTCGTGCCGGTGTCAACGTCCGAAACGCGCTCACAGCGGCCATATTGTTTTTCAATATTATTGATTGACAATAAATCGAATCGCTCCTAGATCGAATTTATTGATATTCAATATGACGATTATAGGAGAACAATATGCCCCGCATCGTTTCACAATCATTAGCCGGACTGGCCGCCGTGATCATCACCGGCATTTCGATCAGCTCGATCGTCACCGTCCCGGCCGCGCACGCGCTCAGCGTCGTGCCGGCTGTGGCCTGACGTTTAACAATCAGGGGAACCCCGATGAATTCTCAACCCAATGATCTCTTACTGCTCGCGGGGCAGGTTCTGGCTGTCCTTATGCAGATCTTTATGGCTATCGCGGCCGCCGCTCTTCTGCTCGCCCCGGTTGTTATCCTGGTGATGCTCGGCGACATAAACGCGGAGATCGCCACCGAATTTGAGGGGGCAGTCGGTCCGCTTCCGCTTGTCCCTGTCCTTGGCCTGTGCGCACTCGCGCTGGCTGTCGTGGGCCTTGTCTTTCTGTTCTTTGGGAGGCTGCGCGCCATTATCGCAACCGTCAGTGAGGGCGACCCCTTCGCGCCGCAAAACGCCGATCGCCTGAACTGGATGGCGTGGAGCCTGTTGGCGGTCCAGCTCGCCTGGCTGCCGCTATCGGGCCTGGGCTTGTGGCTTGCGAAATGGGCAGAGCCTATGGAGCACGGCAACGTGACGGTCGACGCAGGGTTCGACCTGTCCGGGATCATCATGGTGGTCGTCCTGTTCATCCTTGCCCGCGTGTTCCGCCACGGCGCCGCGATGCGCGAAGATCTGGAAGGGACCGTCTGATGCCCCCCAAACCGCACGACACCGACGAAGGAGGCCTGATCATGGTCAAGCTTGACGACCTGCTGCACGAACGCCGCATGACGCTGACCGAATTGGCGGAGCGCGTCGGACTGACGCTCGCCAACCTTTCGATCCTCAAGACCGGCAAGGCCAAGGCGATCCGGTTCTCGACCCTTGCGGCGATCTGCCGGGAACTGGAATGCCAGCCGGGGGATCTCTTGAGCTATGACGCTTCGGTCCCAGAGACCAATTAACTTGACTCTCGAAGCGCGTCAGCTAATGGCGCGCTTCGATTGCTTTTGCAGTCATCCGTCCGAGACCGTTGCTGAGCGAAATTGGTCGCTCTTAATCTGCAGCCTAGGCGGGGAAACGAGATTTTCCGGTTCGCCCCACGGTGACCTGCGGCGTTTGCGCTGCGCCCTCCTTCCCCATCGTTGGACCTTGGTTTGTCGGCTAGCGGCAAGCCGAAACGTGAGCCGGTCGCGTAGGGAGCCATCCAGACGCGGCCATTAGTGAAGGAGTATGGCATGGATCGTTCGCAAAAAGCCGAAGCGGTTGCCCAGCTCAACGACGTCTTCAAAGAGGTTGGCGTGGTGGTTGTCACCCGCAACCTCGGCATGAGCGTGGACCAGTCCACCGAATTGCGCGGAAAGATGCGTGAAGCCGGTGCTTCCTACAAGGTTGCGAAGAACCGTCTCGCCAAGCTCGCTCTGAAGGACACCGACTATACAGGGCTTGACGAATTTCTGTCCGGCCCGACCGCGCTGGCCTGGTCTGAGGACCCGGTCGCGGCTGCAAAGGCCGCTGTCGACTTCGCCAAGTCGAACGACAAGCTCGAAATCGTCGGTGGCTCGATGGGCACGCAGGTGCTCGACGAAGCTGGGGTCAAGGCGCTCGCCTCGATGCCAAGCCTGGACGAGCTGCGCGGCACGATTGTTGGCCTCATTAACGCCCCGGCGACCAAGATCGCTCAGGTTGTTAATGCGCCCGCCAACAAGCTGGCCCGTGTTCTTGGCGCCTACGCCGCCAAAGAAGACGCGTAAGAGACGCCTCCTCAAGTGGGGGTAATAAGAGACGCTTTCTCGCAAAGAGACGAAACATTTTGGGGTCCGATGATGACCCCGCCACAATTTTGGAGTGAACCATCATGGCTGATATTGCCAAGCTTGTTGAAGAACTTTCGAAGCTGACCGTCCTTGAGGCGGCGGAACTGGCCAAGGCGCTGGAAGAAGAGTGGGGCGTGAGCGCCGCGGCTGCCGTCGCTGTGGCTGGCCCTGCCGGCGGTGCTGGCGGCGATGCCCCCGCTGCTGAAGAGAAGGACGAATTCGACGTCATCCTCACCGGCGACGGCGGCAAGAAGATCCAGGTCATCAAGGTCGTTCGCGCGATCACCGGTCTGGGCCTCACCGAAGCCAAGGCGCTTGTCGAAGGCGCGCCCAAGGCTCTCAAGGAAGCCGCTCCCAAGGCCGAAGCCGAAGAAATCAAGGCGAAGGTCGAGGAAGCTGGCGGCACCGTCGAGCTCAAGTAAACTTCGTTTCCGTTTCAACGGATCAAAGAGGGGCGGTGCCAGCGATGGCGCCGCCCTT
>CALCCG010000055.1 GCA_937899785.1 uncultured Erythrobacter sp.
GGGGCCTTAGCTCAGCTGGGAGAGCGCAACACTGGCAGTGTTGAGGTCAGCGGTTCGATCCCGCTAGGCTCCACCATCAGAGACATATTCAGGCGTTTTTTCGCCGGGGAGTTTGCCAGAAAAAGTGGGCGCCACTTTTTCGGTTCGGCACGCGACCAGACGAAGATGCACCGCACGCTGGCCGACGAGGTTTCGTCCGCCGGCGTTTTTCGCATGGTTTGGGCGACTCAGCCTGAGCGAGGAGTTGAAGACGATGTTTGACAGTTTGTCCGACCGTTTGGGCGGCGTCTTTGATAAGCTCAAAGGCCGCGGCGCTCTCAAAGAGCAAGACGTGCGCGACGCGATGCGCGAAGTGCGTGTGGCGCTGCTCGAAGCCGATGTTGCGCTGCCGGTTGCCCGCCGGTTTATCGACGCGGTCACCGAAAAGGCCGTCGGCTCTGAAGTTCTCAAATCGATCACGCCCGGCCAACAGGTCGTCAAGATCGTTCACGATGAACTTGTCGCGATGCTCGGCGGCGATCCGGACGATCCGCAATCGGCGCTGACGGGCGAGGGGCTTAAGCTCGACGCCAAGCCGCCCGTGGTTGTCATGATGGTCGGCCTGCAGGGTTCGGGTAAAACCACCACGACGGCCAAGCTCGGCAAGCTTATCCGCGAAAAGCACGGCAAGAAGGCTATGATGGCCTCGCTCGACGTCAATCGTCCGGCGGCGCAGGAACAGCTGAAAGTGCTGGGTGAGCAGGTCGATGTCGCGACCCTGCCGATCGTTGCGGGCCAGCAGCCAGTGGATATCGCGCGCCGGGCGATGGAAGCCTCACGCTTGCAGAACTTCGATGTCCTGCTGCTCGATACGGCGGGTCGCTTGCATGTCGACGAAGCGCTGATGGCGGAAATGAAAGCCGTCTCCAGCGTCTCGGCCCCGACCGAAGTGCTGTTGGTGGTCGACTCGCTCACGGGTCAGGACGCGGTCAACGTCGCGCAAAGCTTCAGCGGTGAGGTTCCGCTGACCGGCGTCGTGCTCACGCGTATGGACGGCGACGCCAGAGGCGGCGCGGCGCTGTCTATGCGCGCTGTGACGGGCAAGCCGATCAAGTTTGCAGGGACCGGCGAAAAGCTCGACCAGATCGAACCCTTCCGCCCCGGCTCGGTCGCGGACCGCATTTTGGGCATGGGCGACGTGGTCAGCCTGGTCGAAAAGGCCGCGGCGACGATCAAGGAAGACGAGGCCGCCAAGCTCGCCGAGAATTTTGAGAAGGGCAAATTCGACCTCAACGATCTGCGCATGCAATTGAAGCAGATGCAGAATATGGGTGGTTTGGGCATGCTCGCCGGCATGATGCCAGGCATGAAGAAGGCGAAAGCCGCGATGGCGGCTTCGAACATGGACGACAAAGTGCTGGTCCATATGGACGCCATCATCGGATCGATGACGGCCAAGGAGCGCGCCTATCCCGGTCTTATGAACGCCAAGCGCAAGAAGCGCGTTGCGGCGGGCAGTGGGACCAGCGTGCAGACCGTGAACAAGCTGCTCAAGATGCATCAGGAAATGAGCCGCGCGATGAAACAGATCAAGAAGATGGGCGGGCTCAAGGGCCTAGCGGCGATGTTTGGCGGCGGCGGCATGCCCGGAATGCCTCCGGGTGGCCCCGGTGCCGGGACGGGCGGCTTGCCTGGTCTCGGCGGCCCCGGAGGCGGAATGGGAGGCGGCGGCCTGCCGCCCGGCCTTCCCGGGCTCGGCGGACCCAAGAAGTGATTTCACCACAGACACATTACACGAATTCAGACAGACCCACTCGAAAGGTAACATAAAATGGCAATTGCACTTCGTCTCTCTCGTGGCGGCGCCAAGAAGCGCCCCTATTACCGCATTGTGGCCGCGGACTCGCGCAGCCCACGCGACGGCCGGTATCTTGAGCAGATCGGAACCTACAACCCTCTGCTCGCCAAGGATTCGCCTGAGCGCGTGAAGCTCAATGAAGATCGCGCGCGCTATTGGCTCGGCGTTGGCGCTCAGCCGTCGGACCGCGTCCTGCGCTTCCTTGACGCCGCTGGCATCCTTGAGCGCGCGGCGCGCAACAACCCGCAAAAGGCCGAGCCCGGCGAGAAAGCCAAGGAGCGCGCTGAAGAGAAAGCTGAAAAGCTGAAGGAAGCCGAAGAAGCGGCCAAGGCGGCGGAAGAAGAAGCCAAGGCGGAAGCCGAAGCTCCGGCTGAGGAAGCGGCTGCCGAAGAGGCTCCGGCTGAAGAAGCGCCGGCCGAAGAGGCTGCTGCTGAGGAAGCGCCTGCTGAAGAACCGGCCGCTGAAGAAGCGCCTGCTGAAGAAACAGCCGCTGAGGAAGCGCCTGCTGAGGACACTTCTGAGGACAAGGCCGAAGGCTAAGTCTTCCACCAAGGCGCACCCATCCTCGTGGACGACACACCGATTGAGCTTGCCGCCGTCACGGGCGCTCACGGCATCCACGGGGAGGTGCGCCTAAAGCTGTTTGGGGAGGGCGTCGATGCCCTCTCCCAGCACAAGAGCTTCGCCGCCAGGGACACAGGCGCGACACTCACCCTCAAGACAATCCGCTCGGACAACAAGGGCGGCGCGGTCGCGCGGCTGGCCGAAGTGTCGAACCGAACGGAGGCTGAGCGCCTGCGAGGGACGGTCCTTACCGTCGCGCGTGAGGCCTTCCCCGCGCTCGAAGAGGGTGAGTATTACCACGCTGACCTTATCGGCCTCGCCGTCGTTACCGATGCGGGCGAGACCGTGGGAACCATCACCGCGGTCCAAAACTACGGCGCGACCGACATCCTCGAAATCGAGAAAGACCCCGCGCCCGCCAAGGGTATGGCTACATTCATGGTCCCAATGACCGGGCAAGCGGTGGTCGAATGGGATGCGCAAAGGCTTGTGATCGTGGCCGATTTCGCGGAAGACTGAAGCGCACACGAAGCAGCGGCCAGCTCTGGCCAGACAAGGGGGCGCTTTGTCAGAATGGCTTATCCTATTGCTTATCGGCGTGGTGGGTGCGCTCAGCTACGCCATGACCGGGGTTGGGTGCGCGACCCTCGCTTATCTGTGGTTTCCGAGGTTGCCTATGGCGGCGGGTGCGCTGGCGGGTAGCTTGCCCGCGCCGATCCTGATCGCAGCGAGCATAATTTTCGTCGCAAGTGCCGCGCCCGGCGCTGAGCAGGTGGGCCCCATGCTCGCCGCCATTGCGATCGTGTGCGTGCCGGGCGTCGTTATAGGCTGGCCCTGCGCTTACCTCACTTTGCGCGCGCTGCACCGCCGGATCGAGCGGGCGGGCGTGACGGCGCAAGAGATGTTTGCGTGAGCCTTGCCGGTCTGTGGCAACGCGTTGAGGCGCACAGGTCCGGTCCCTCGGGACGCATCGCTCACCTTCACGCGATGAAGCCGGCGGCGTCGGGCGGCGACAGCGGCACCGAAAGCGATCGGGGCGACGCAAGCAGCGGCAGCGGAGGCGGATGCGGCGGTTGCGGCGGGTGAGAGAGCGGCGTAAGCGCACGGACATGACCCCACTCAACGTCGCCATCTGCCAGGCCGCTCCGATCCCGCTCGACATCTCCGGCGGGATCGACAAGGCCACCCGTCTGGCGCGCGAAGCCATCGAAGGCGGGGCGCAGTTTGTGGCCTTTGGCGAGACCTTTCTGGGCGGCTATCCGCTGTGGCTCGACGAAGCGCCCGGCGCAGCCTTGTGGGACCATCCGGGGACCAAGGCGTGCCATCAGATCATGCTCGACAACGCGATTGTGGCGGGCGATGAGCGTCTGCTGCCCTTGCAGGAATTGTGCGATGAGAGCGGTGCGCTGCTGTCGATCGGAGCGCATGAGCGGGTGCGCTCGAGCCTCTACAACAACCAGCTGCTGTTCCGACCCGGTCAGGACCCGCTCGACCATCGCAAGTTGGTCCCCACCCATGGCGAGCGGCTGATCTGGATGCGCGGCGATGGCTCGACTTTGGGTGTGCATGAGGCCGAATGGGGCCGGGCGGGCAACCTCATCTGCTGGGAGCACTGGATGCCGCTCGCGCGCGCGGCGATGCACAATCTGGGCGAGAGCGTGCATGTGGCGGCGTGGCCGACCGTGCGCGAGGAATACGCGATTGCCTCAAGGCATTACGCCATGGAAGGGCGCTGCTTTGTCCTCGCCGCCGGGCTGGTGCAGCACAAGCAGGACCTGTTCGAAGGGCTGATGCGCGTGGGCGGTTCACCCGAAGCGCGCGAGCTCTTCGAGGCGATCGAGGGCGATGTCCTCAACCGAGGCGGATCGCTGATCGCCGCACCCGACGCGCGCGTCGTGGCGCAAGCGGGCGAGGGAGAGGAGATCCTTTTTGCTGAGCTGGACCTTTCTGAAATCGGGCAAGGCCTTGCGAGCCTCGACACTGACGGCCACTATTCGCGACCTGACGTGTTTCAGCTGACCGTCGACACGCGCGCGAAGGATGGGGTGAATTGGAATACCTGACCCTCTACGTGATCATTTTCTTCTGGGGTGCCGTGGTGGCAGCGGTGCTGTTCGTTCCAGCGATTATCCTTGGCTTTTTTGTGATGGCGTTCATCAGCGTGCGGCACCCGCAGTCGTTTCGTCGGCGGGTCGCGTTTCTTGCGGCCGGCACCTTCCCGCTTATGGCTGTGATGCTGGAGCTCTTTGCGATTGGGCATATCTATAGCGACAAGTTCCGGGGGCCAGAGATTTTGGGAGTTATCATCCTCGGTGTGGCGGCTGCTCTTGCCGTATTTGTAGTCTGGCCTCTGAGTTACTGGTTGACCGTCAGACAATTCGGACTGCTCAACGTCGATACAGGGGCGAAGGATGGGGTGAATTAGGGGTTAGTAATGCTCAATTCGATTTACGCACAAGCAGCCTATGCAGGAGTGCTGTTCGGTATTGCATTTTTGTTTTTTGCTTTCCTGTTCCTGCATCTGGTTCAGTCAGAGAGATGTGAGCAGTATTACGTCCGTGCTCCATTTCTCATTGGCGCTATTTTGCCATCTGGTTTGTTGATGCTGAATATATTTCGAGAAAGCAGCGAACTGGGTGCGCTCGAGTTGTTCTTCTTACTTGGATCGTCCTACATCGTAACGACATTTTGCTCATTTGCTCTAGGCCTCTGGTTTAAGCGGATTAGGCGTTTGAATGAGGAAAAGCAGGATTGTGAATGTAAATGACCTTCGCCACCATCATCTTGACCCTCTATCCTGAGATGTTTTCTGGACCGTTGACCGTCGACACGCGGGCGAAGGATGGGGTGAATTGGAAGAGCCTCGCAAGCTCATGACAGGTGATTTGGCCTTTGGTTTGAAGACCGGCTTGGTCCTTATGATTTTCTTTTCAAGTGCTCAGTGGGTTCTTCTATCGGTCTACTTTTCGGGGTATGAGACTTTAATCCGAGGTGGATCGATATCTATGTTGGAAGCGGGGATCGTTGTTCCTTCCGTGTTTCCAGTCGGCCTTCTGGGTGTCTTCGGATATATTCTATATCTCGGCGGGACGAGGTATGTAGCTGTGCTTGGTCCCACCCTTGTGGGAATCATCGTGATGTGGATTTTCAGCATGATTTTTGCGAACCGCCGCTTTTGCAGGCTGCGGAAGTCTCGAATCAAATGACCTTCGCCGCCACCATCCTATCCCTCTACCCCGAGATGTTTCCGGGGCCGCTGGGCACCTCGCTCGCGGGTCGCGCGCTGGAGCGCGGCGATTGGTCTTGCGAGACCGTGCAGATCCGCGACTTCGCGACGGATAAACATCGCACGGTGGACGACACGCCAGCGGGCGGCGGGGCGGGGATGGTGCTTAAACCCGATGTGCTGGGCGCGGCGCTCTACAGCGTCGCCGACACGCGCCCGGTTCTCGCCATGACCCCGCGTGGCAAACCCATCACCCAAACCCGCATCCGCCAGATCGCCTCTGGCCCCGGCCTGACATTGATTTGCGGGCGATTTGAAGGGTTTGACGAACGGTTCTTTGAAGCGCGACCGCAAGTCGAAGAGGTCAGCCTGGCCGACATCGTCCTCTCCGGCGGCGAGCCTGCGGCTCTCTCCATACTCGACGCTTGCATTCGCCTGCTTCCCGGCGTAATGGGCGCGGCTTCTAGTGGGACCGAAGAGTCGTTTGAGGACGGTCTTCTCGAATACCCGCAATACACCCGACCGCAAGAGTGGGAAGGGCGCACGATCCCTGAAGTGCTGCGATCGGGGGATCATGCGAAAATCGCGGCTTGGCGCAAAGCCAAGAGCGAAGAGACAACACGGTTACGCAGGCCGGACCTTTGGGAGCGTCATGACGGCGCTCGGGACCGATCTGCCTCTGGCGCGCGGCGAAAGAACAAGGAACCGGACCAGTGAACCTGATCCAGCAAATCGAAGCCGAAGAAATCGGCAAGGTGACC
>CALCCG010000056.1 GCA_937899785.1 uncultured Erythrobacter sp.
GATCAATGTTGGCAACCAAGGAAACCAGATCGCCGAGCGCGCGACGCAGCAGGCTATCGGATACGCGGTGGACCGGGTGCAGTCGGCCCGCGCCGGATCGCCGGACAAAAGCCCGGTGGCGATCATCGAACACCCCGATGTGCGCCGCATGATCCTGCGCATGAAGGCCCTGACCGAAGGCGCGCGCGCGCTGCTTTATTACTGCGCGGGCCAGGTCGACCTTGGCACGGTGGGCCACACGCACGCGGCCAACCGCTCGGAAATCCTTGTCCCGCTGCTCAAAGCGTGGGGCACCGATATCGGCGTCGAGGTGTCGGGCATCGGCATCCAGATCCACGGCGGTATGGGCTTTGTCGAGGAAACCGGCGCGGCGCAGCACTGGCGCGACGCGCGTATCGCGCCGATCTATGAAGGCACGAACGGCATTCAGGCGGCGGACCTTGTGACGCGAAAGCTGGGCCTCGAAGGCGGCGACGCGATGATTTCGCTGATCGAGGACAGTGTCCGCGCGTCGGGCGCCGCGCCGGCGCTGGCGGAGACCAAGCCGGTGACCGTCCGCTTCTTCCTGGATCGCATCGTGCCCGAGGCGATGGGCCATAAGGCCGGAGCCATCGGCGGCGCGGACCTGCTCTACACGCTTCCCGCTGAAAAGCTGGCGGGCTGACCCGCGCATGACCAAGCGGAGAGAGACGTTGGAGCGAATTGCGGACGCTCTTGAGCGTCTCGCTCCGCCCGTGGTCCCTCCGCAGGATTGGCTCAGCGCCCCCGCTTATATGTGGGACGGGACAAGCGCGCGGGCTGTCGAGACACTCGATGCGCTTCCCCTCGCCACTTTGCGCGGGGTGGATGAGCAGAAAGAGGCCTTTACGCAGAATGTCGCGCGGCTTGCCCAAGGCGCGGCGGCGCACGACACGCTGCTGTGGGGCGCGCGCGGCATGGGCAAATCAGCGCTGGTGCGCGCAGGCGTTGCCGACGCGCAGGCCGCACATGGCGGCGGTGCCCTTGCCCTCGTCCAGATTTCCGCCTCGGCGCTTGGCCGGGTGCCGGAATTGCTTTCCCAGCTCGCGCATGTAGACCGCAGCTTCCTGCTATTCGTCGACGATCTCGGCTTTGGCGCGGACCAGAAGTCCGAGATGCTCAGCATCCGTAGCCTGCTCGACGGCGGCGTTACGCCCCGTCCCCCCGCCGTGCGGGTTGTCGTCACCTCCAACCGGCGCGCGATTGTTGAGCGCGACGCGAACGAAACCGAGGCGCTGCACGAACGCGACGCGCGCGATGACGCCTTGGCGTTGGCGGATCGGTTTGGGCTGAAACTGGGCTTTCACCCCTGCGAGCGCGCCACCTATCTGGAGATCGTGCGCGCTTACGCCGGGCCGCTGGGCCTAAGCTTTGACGAGGAAGAGGCGATGGCCTTTGCGATTGCGCGCGGCAACCGGTCCGGGCGCACCGCCTATCAGTTCGCCACCGAACTGGCGGGCCGCGCGGGCCTGTCTCTTTAAGCAAACCCGCTCTATTCGCCGCCGACAGCCTGTCCGGCCTGCTGGCGCAGGTAATCTTCCTCAAAACTTGCGCGCGGATCGCGCAATTCGCGGCGCGGCGGGATCTTCTTGGTCGCAATCCGCTCAATCCCCGCACCCGGCTCTGCATCGGGAGCCATGGCGCGCCAGACAATGCCCGCCGTGTCATCGGTGACCAGCAGCGATCCATCCGCCGCCCACTCCACCCAGGTCGGGCGACCGCGCGTGGTGCCGTCCTCTTTCAGAAAGCCATCGAGAACCGGCACCGGCTTGCCCACCGGCGATCCCTGTTCGTCAAAAGCGACATAAACCACGTCGTAGCCTGAGGCCGGAACGCGGTTCCACGAACCGTGGCGCGCGACGAACGCGCCGCTCGCCATATCCGCGCCCATTCGGTGGCCTTCGGCGGTGAAGACCAGACCCAGCGCCGCGACGTGCGGCCCCATCGCGTAAACCGGATTGCGGGTGTATTCCATCAGGAAACGCGGCATGCGTACGTCGACCCGGCGATCAATATTGTCGCGGTAATAGAGCCACGGCCAGCCATACTGAACCCCGATCGGCACGTTGGTGAGGTAATCGGGCACAAGGTCCGATCCCAGCATGTCGCGCTCGTTCACCGTGGTCCACAATTCGCCCGACCAGGGGCTGAAATCCATCCCGTTGGGGTTGCGCATCCCAGCGCCAAACGGGCGATAGCCGCCACTGGTGAGGTCGTATTCCCAGATCATCGCGCGGCCCTCTTCGATGGCCATGCCTTTTTCGCCAATATTGCTGACCGATCCGACCGCGATGAACAGCCGGTCGCCGTCCGGGTGGATTTCCATATTGCGCATCCAGTGCCCACCGCCCGGCGGCAGATCCATCAGCTTTTCAGGGGTGGACGTCACGACGTCCGCGCCCAATTCGTAATCGTAAGCCAGCACCGCGTTGTGGTTGGCGACGTAAAGCTTGCCCTCGCCCCAGCTCATGCCGGAGGGGGAATCGCGCCCGCCTTCCGCGTCGAGGATCGTCTTTTGAATTTCAGCCACCCCATCGCCGTCCGCGTCGCGCAGCAGGACAATCTGGTTGGCGGACTCGCCCGCAGAACCGGCTTGTTCAAACAAGTAATCCGCCACAATCGCTTCAATCGTGGCCATGAAGCCGCCTTCGTCATCACCTTCCT
>CALCCG010000057.1 GCA_937899785.1 uncultured Erythrobacter sp.
GTTGAGTTCTTTCGTCACCGCCTGCGGGAGTTGGGGCAGATCTAGACGGCCATGGGCTTTTCCCACCTACTCGCTTGACGATTGCGACTCCGCGTTTTCGCCGCGCAGCAGCCCGAGAGCTTCGAGCATGTATTTGACGTCAGGTTCGCGTCCGGCGAAGTTGCGATAGACCACATCGTAATCCATCGTCCCGCCCCGGCTTAGCACTCTTTCGCGCAAGCGCTGTCCGTTTTCGCGTGTCAGGCCGCCGTTTTGGACGATCCAATCGCGGCTGTCATGGTCTAGCATCTGCGTCCACAGGTAGCTGTAATACCCTGATGAATAGCCGGTCGGACTGGAAAAAATGTGATTGAAATAGGTTCCCCGATAGCGCGGCGGCACCAGATCCACCTCAAGGCCAAGTTCAGAAAGCGCCACATTCTCAAACGCGATTACCTTCTCCGGGGTGTCGAGCGCGGCCGCCTCTTCAGCGGATAGTGAGTGCCATTTCATATCGAGCAGAGCGGCTTCCATGACCTCGCCAAAGTCGTACCCTTGGTTAAATTTTGACGCGGCTTCGATGCGCTCAAGCAGCGCCAACGGCATGGTCTCCCCAGTCTGGTAGTGCTTCGCGTAGTGCTGGAGAACCGCAGGCTGATTGCGCCACATTTCGTGCACCTGTGCCGGGTATTCTACAAAGTCACGCGGCGTCGCGGTGCCGGATAGGCTGGGATATTCTTGTTCGGCAAACATGCCGTGCAGGCCATGGCCAAACTCATGAAACGCGGTCTGCACCCAGTCCCAGCTGATGAACTGCGGCTCTCCGTCAGCGGCTTTAGGCACGTTGAGCACATTATACACTACCGGCTTTTCGCTGTGGAGATAGTTCTGCGGTACGATACTACCCATCCATGCCCCACCGCGTTTTGAAGGGCGTTGGAACGGATCGAAATAGAACAGCGCGAGCTCTGACCCATCGGCGTCAAAGATGGTGTAGACCCACACATCTTCGTGCCAGGTGGGAATGTCGGATCGGCGCTCGAAGGTGAGGCCATACATCTGGTTCGCCATGTAGAACACGCCGTCTTCGAGTACGTTTTCTAGCAGCAGATACTCGGTCACTTCGGCTTCGTTGTAGTTGAACCGATCCTCGCGCACCATGCTGGCGTAGTGATACCAATCCCAAGGCTGGACCGTGAAATCCCCCCCGTTCTCGGCAATCTTGGCGTTGAGCACGGCCGCCTCACGGCGCTGCGTTTCAGCGAGCGCGGGCACCATCTGAGCCATGAAATCCAGCGCGAGCTTGGGCGTGTCGGCCATGTTGCCCTGCATGATATAACTGGCCCAGTCAGGCTTGCCGAAAAGCTCAGCTTTTTCGGCCCTCAAGGCGGCGATTTTGGCCACCAGCATACGCGTGTCAAATTCAGAATTGGTGCCGTCCGAGCGCCCATAGCTAAGTTTGAAGAAACGCTCGCGCACCGCGCGATTTTCGAGCTCAGGCAACAAGGGTTGCTGTGTCGTGTTCTGCATCGCGATGGCGTATTGACCATCCAGGCCCAAAGCCTTGGCCTTGGCGGCGGCCGCTTCAATTTGGTTTTCGGAAAGCCCCTTAAGCTCCTCAGCGGTCTCAACAACCAACGGTTGATCATTGGTCGCGTTACGCACAATCTGGCTGAACTGCGTTGTCAATGAGGAGAGTTCGGTGTTGATCGCCTTGACACGCGCCCGTTGGTCCTCTGTCAGCTCGGCCCCCGCCTTGACCATGTCTTCATAGGTTTTCTCAAGCAGTTTGGCGCTTTCGGCGTCGAGCGAAAGCACCTCGCGTTCGCCATAGACCGCCTTCACCCGTGCGAAGAGCGCAGAGTTCAGCGTTATTGACGAGGAATGGGCCGAAAGCTTCGGGCTGACCTCTCGGTTGATAGCGTCAAGGCGTTCGTTTGTGTTGGTGCCCGTGTACATAAAGAACACTCGGCTCACACGGCCCAGCATTCGCCCCGATTTCTCAAGCGCTACAATCGTGTTCTCAAAGGTGGGAGCGTCGACATTGTCGATAATCGCCTGAATTTCCGCGTTCTGGATCACCATCCCTTGCTCAAAAGCTTGCATGTAATCGTCTTCGGAGAATTGCGTGAAATCGGGTGCTTTGAAGGGCAACGCGCTCTCGCTCGCGAAGTAGCTCGTGGCCACCGAGGCGGAAGCATCCGGTTCTTTTGTATTAAACCCATCTGTTTGAGCGTTGGGATTAGCCCAAGCGGCGCTCGTGATCGCGAGGGCGAAGACCGAGGCGGTCGCGGAGAGCAGAGCGAGCGGGCGAATTGCCGTTTTACGTGTGCGCATGCATCTCGTTTTGCGCAGGTAGCTGCGCGCGTCAATCGGCAAATCACAGCCAAGCTAGCGATCGAGCTCGATCACCTTGAACGGTTTGATCGCCAAAGAAACGGGCACCGAACACACGGGGCCCGTTCCTGTCACTTGGCAAGGCCAAACTCGAACGTTGGATCAGTTTCGCCGAGACTTTCCGCGGCGCGAAAACTCGCGGCTGCGAGTTTCACCATTCGACGGCGTCACTGACCGATTGCGCAAGACACTTCCGTCATCGAGGCGGCGCCCGGTGTTGGTGACCGAACGGCTTTCACCCTCACGGTTTGTGCTGGTGCGGCTGCGTTCGCAGGTACCATCACTGCATTGGGCGCTCTGGCTGCGTCTTGCGGTGTCGCCATTGCGATCAGTCACGCTGGCGTTTCGTGTGAATCCATCTTGTTCGGAATAGTTGCGGCTGGCCTGACTGGATGTCGTCTCGCCACTACGGTTCGTAGCGCTCGCGCTGCGCGTGAGGCCATCCTGTTCGGAGTAGCTCCTTGCGAAGTTGCGCGAAGCCGTATCACCGTTTCGATCGGTAACTGTAACTCCGCTCTCACGGCCCGTGTCGGTCGTTTGTGTAAAGCGATCGACGCTTGCCGATTGGCCATCCGGGCCTGTCCGGGTCGTCGTCGATGTCGCGCCATTTTCACTCCGCTCGATATTTTGGATGACAGTGGCGGTTTTGCCCTCGCGGCTTTCCGCCGTAATGGTGCGGGTGGCTTGCCCATCATCACGCTCTATATCGCGTTCAATAGATTGCGCCTGGGCCGGCAGCGCCAGCGCGGCCAAAGCCAGAGCGGTCGTCGTCATCAGAATGCGCATGGTGAACTCCCTCAATTGCCTGTTTGGGACCTGAATCCCATACCTTCACAGCCGCAGCTCGAACGCATGAACGCCGCGTTGGCCGAACTCGATGAGCGATTTCTAGGTCGCAGAAAATGAACGCCAGCTAGACGCTCGGTTCAGGAAAGCGAGGATTGTGTCGCGACTTGTCTTGAGATGTCACGCAATGCGCCGAAACACCGCATATCACCATGACTTGGACACAATCCGTAAGGACTGAAGCTTCATGTGTCACAGCGATGGGTTGAGGCATTTGGCAAAGCGGTCAGGGCAAGCGAGCGCTCTTTGGGCGATCTCCAGACGAGAATATCAATGTCTCGACCGTCGTACCGGTTCCGATGTTGACGCGGTTCTCCTGTCTGGACCACACCTCCGTGAGGATCTGGGCGTGCACCATCACTTCACTTCCAGGCCCCGGCGAAGGAGCTTCTTGATAGACCAGCAGTCGTCCGCCTTCGATCTCAGAACCGAGAAGCGTGAGCGCTATGCTCTTTTCGCCCTTCTTGACCGAGAAACGCCTTGCGACGTATTGCGCAAAGGCTCGGCGGCTTTCCACATCTCCAACAACGTCCGGAGCCGACGCACCTTGGGATCGCAAAGCGTGCTCAGCGTCGTGAAGTGGTACTCTGTGCACCACCTCCAGCATACCTGATCGAGGATTGTGCGCGATCGAAGAGATAGTGACCTTCTGTTGATGCGCGGCCGCCGGAACGGCCAGCAACAACGCAATCATAAGAACCAGAGAGCGGATCACTCAGGTCCCTCCGTCTCCTCTTCATCTTCTCCCACAACAAGCACTTCCGCCATCAGGTCACGGCCGGTCCGCGAAGTCGGGTCTGGACGCTTGAAAGCTTCTACGCGGCTGTCGATGATCTTGCGCGGATAGTGGTTGTTCGAGATGTCAGCGTCGGCGGTCTCCCAGTTGGGATCAACTTCAACCGCGGCGAGCTCTTTGCCCTTGTCGAAAACCAACAGCTTGCTGACATTGCGCGAATTGCGGCGCCAGATCTCGGCCGGGATGTACATCCGTTCGATTGTGCCGTCGGCAAAGGTCAGGCCCAGGATGATCGGCATTACCAGGCCACCTTTGTTGGAGAAGTTGAGAACGTAGTAGTTCTTGTCTTCCTCCACGGCGCGGTCGAAAACCTTGCGCTCCCAATCTTCCAGACCTTCGAGAAAGCCCTCGTAGCCCTTGGTGTCCTTGGGTGTCACAACGAAACGATCGTTCTCGTCGTAGAAGTCCGTCACACCCGGGTTCTCAAGCACCCAGATCGGCAGGTTCTGTTCGCGGTTGAGGCGAACGCCAACTTTCTCCGGCTCCTCGGCCAGGGTCTGGCGCTGACGGGTAAGGTCAATGTCCGGGTTCTTGGTGTCGAGACGCAGCTTGTGGATCGTGTCGAGCGAGATGTCGACGTGATCAGTGGTGTAGAACCACCCGCGCCAGAACCAATCGAGATCGGTCCCCGAGGCTTCTTCCATTGTGCGGAAGAAATCGGTCGGCGTGGGACGCTTGAACTTCCAACGACGTGCATACTCACGCAGCGCAAAGTCGAAACGCTCCCGGCCGATCACTGTGTCGCGCAGGATGTGGTAAGCGGCCGACGGCTTGCCATACGCGTTTGGCCCAAGGTTCAGCACGCTGTCCGATTGCGTCATGATCGGGACCTGATTGGTCGAAGTCATATACGGGATCAGATCGCGCGGAAGGCTGCGGGTCCACGGCATATCCGGGTCCCATTCATAGCCAGCCACGCTGTCGAGGAAGGAGTTGATGCCTTCATCCATCCATGTCCATTGACGCTCGTCCGAGTTGACGGTCATCGGGAAGTAGATGTGCCCAATCTCGTGGATCACCACGCCAATCAGGAACACTTTCTCGCTCAGAGAATAAGTGCGCGAACCGTCGTCGTTCAGGTTGGTGCGCGGTCCGTTGAAGGTGATCATCGGATATTCCATCCCGCCCACAGGGCCGTTGACTGACTGTGCAGTGGGATAGGGATAATCAAAGCTGAAGCGCGAATAGACCTTCATCGTGTGGACGACGGCGGCGGTAGAGTACTTCTCCCACAGCTCGCCGCCTTCTTTCGGGTAGAAGGACATCGCCATCACGGTCTCATTCTTGGCGCCCGGCTGTTTATGGCCTTGCGCGTCCCAGGCGAACTTGCGGCTCGTCGCCCATGCAAAGTCGCGCACGTTCTGGGCGGTGTAGCGCCAGGTCTTGGTGCCAGTCGGGTTGCTCGATTCGTTCGCAAGCGCCTCTTCCGGCGTTACGATGAACATCGGAGCATCGGCATCGCGCGCCTGCGCCAAACGCTGGCGCTGGGTCGATGTCAGCACAGAGCTCGGGTTCGCAAGCACACCGGTCGACGACACGATGTGATCGTTGGGCACATTCATCGTCACGTCGTAATTGCCGAATTCGAGCGTGAATTCGCCGCGGCCAAGGAACTCCTTGTTGTGCCAGCCTTCGTAATCCGAATAGGCGACCAGACGTGGGAACCATTGCGCGAACAGGAAGATGTCGTTGCCACCTTCACGCGCGTCATCGGGGAAGTGTTCGTAGCCTGAGCGCGCAAAGATCACGTTCTCTTCGACGATGTTGAACGCCCAGTCGATGTTGAAGCTGACGCTTTGACCAGGGCGAAGCGGGGTCGCCAGATCGATGCGCATCAGCGTGCCCACAATCGTGTGAGAAAGCGCGCGACCGTTAGTCAGGGAAACGCGCGTGATATCATAGCCGTGTGAGACATCTTCCATCCGCTGCTGCCGGCGCAATTCCGCAAGGCTTAGGCGCGCGGGGCTCGAACCGCTCGCCGCGCTCACAGCCGGACCGCGACGGCCAGGCCCACCAAAAGTGTTGGTGAGCTCGTTCATCGAGTCCTTTTTGAAGATGTTCTGATCAAGCTGCATCCAGATCCAGGGCAGCGTATCGGGCGAGTTATTCTTGTAGGTTATGGTCGCTTTGGCTGTCAGTCGCCGGTTGTCCTCATCCAGGTCCGCGGTGATTTTGTAGTCAGCCTGCTGCTGCCAATACTGGTGCCCCGGCGCGCCGGACGCGTTGCGATAGACGTTAGGGTCGGCAAGGACCTCGTCGAGCTGGCGGAACTTGTCTTCAAAATTTCCTTTGGTTTGCTGGATACCTTGCGCGTGGGCGGGCACCGCAAGAAGAAAGGTGAAGAGGAATGCAATCAGTCTCAAAGGAGTTTCCTTCGTTTGGTAGTCAGCAGTCGGGTGCGGTCAGTCCGCCTTATTCAGTCACAATGTCCATCTCTTCGATAAGAGCCTGCGCTCCGTCGACCTTGTCCATTACCCACAGCATGTAACGCGAATCCACGTGGATCGAGCGGGTTGTACGAGGGTCAAAGTCCCAGTCGGAGTTGATGCTCTCATAGGTGCCGTCAAACACCAGGCCCACCAGTTCGCCCCTGGCGTTGAGCGTGGCCGAGCCGCTGTTGCCTCCGGTCACATCAAGGTCAGAGAGGTAGTTGACGGGCACCGAGTTGATCGCGTCGAGCTTGTAGCTGCCGTAGTTCTTGTCTTCGATCAGTTCCAACTGCTTGGCTGGCGCGTTGAACGGGTCTTTGCCCGTGTCCTTTGCGGTGATGCCTTCAAGGCTCGTGAAAGGTGCGTAGATCAACCCGTCCTGCGGCGATCCGCCGAGCACGTTTCCGAATGTCACCCGCAAAGTGCTGTTGGCGTCTGGGTAAGCGAGAACACCCTGCTCCTTCTGCCAGTCCGTGATCGCTTCCATATAGGCCGGGCGCAGCGCCAGCGATCGCCCTGCGCGCGTCTTGCTCTGTGTTTCGAGGTCAAATCCGTAATCGTACATCGCCACGGCGAGCTCGATGAACGGGTCTTCGCTGGCCTCTAAGGCCTCTGGCGAGGCGTCCATCAGCGCAAGGCGCGTGTCGAGATCACCCAATGTGGTGCCTGCGTAGAAAGCGCCCAGCAATTCCGGCAGATCGTCTGCGGTGGTGTCCGCAGTGAAGCCCATGGCCTTGTCGAGCACCCCGACACGCTCTTCGACTGGCTGCGCAAGATACCCCTTTAGGAAGAGGGTCCAGGTCGCCTTGTCGACGCCCGCGTCATACCGGCGGTCGATCGCCTGCATGCTCTGCCTAAAGAACGTCATGTCGCGCTCTTGATAGCCGCTCTCGCGCTCGGCGTTGGGCTTCTGGCGCTCTTTCGACAAGCGATAGAGGCGGCGGGCAACGCCAAATAGGGAGGCGCGCGCGGCGTTACCGTACCAGAAGTTGGTGCGCGAGGCGCTGGCGCTCTCTTCAGACAGCTCGGCCAGAGCCGCAATGGCAGTGGCGTATTCGGCACGCGACGCATCGGCTGCGATCCACTCCGCAAGAGCGGCTTCGCGAGCGCGCCGACGGTCAACCAGGCCGACGCGCTGTGCGCCTTCCATCTGACCGCGCAGGTTCTTTTCAAAGTTGTTGAGGCCGGCCAGCAGGCTTTCATACTTTACACGCGCGTCAGATCCTTCTGGCGCGGCGTCTTCAATAGTGGCGATCCACTCTTCGATCAGTTTCTGAAAGGTCGGGTAATTCCATTCAAAGGTGTTCTCGACCTCGGCCAGCAGCGTGTAGCGATTTGTTGAACCCGGATAGCCCGCCACCATAACGAAATCGCCATCAGCCACACCCTTGGCGCTGACTTTCAAATGGTGTTCCGGCTCGTATGGCACGTTGGCTTCGTCAAAGTCCGCCGCAGAACCATCGGGGGCGACATAGGCGCGGTAAAAGGCGAAGTCGCCTGTGTGGCGCGGCCACTGCCAGTTATCGATATCACCGCCATATTTGCCGATGCTGTCGGCCGGAGCGTAGACAAGACGCACGTCGCGCACTTCCAAACGCTTGATAAGTTTATACTGTGCACCGCCAAAGAAACCGGAGACCTGGCAGCGATAGCCCAGCGTTTCTTCGCATCCAGCGATGATGTCCTTGCGGCGCTGTTGGACAAGCTCGTAGCGCGCCAGCGGCTCCATCCCTTCGGTGCCTTCGCGCATCTGGGCGGTGACATCGGTCACGTCCGTGGTGATATAGACTCGCGAGCCCGGCGCAGCGGGCAGCTCATCTCCCTTGGTTGCAGCAAGAAAGCCGTTCGCGAGGTAGTTGTTCTCAGCGGTCGAGTTGAACTGCACCGATCCGCGCGCGCAATGATGGTTGGTCACCACCAAGCCTTCGGGCGACACAAAGCTCGCCGAGCAGCCGCCCAGCGAGACAACCGCGCCCATGGGAAAGCTCGTCAGATCCGCCAGTGTTTCTGGCTCCAGCTCAAGCCCGGATTCTCTCAATTGGGCGGCGATCTCTTGCAATTGATCAGGTGTGTACATCCCTTCCTTCGCGGTGAGGGGCGTGCTTAGCCCAAACGCCGCTATTGCTCCCGAAAGGAAGCCAGCGGTAACGAGTCGGGAGCGCATCATAAATGGACTTTCGCGTTGGCGCCGCCGGGTTTGGTCCTAACCGACGCATAAGACAGAAATGGATCGTGAAGCGGACGCACCGCGCTCGGTCAAGGGCTAATCGGCCAAGGGCGCGAACCGCTAATCACGCCGGCTCTGAGGCGCGCAAGCGATAGAAAATCCCGCTTTCGTTGTACCCTGTGAGCTCGAGCACCCCACTGACGATGTGAACCTTGGTTTCATTCGTCTCGAACGGGGTCTCAGCCAGCACCTCGATGAATTGATTGGGCGCGGCGTGAAAGTGGAACGGGCAACCCGGTGGGTATCCGAGCAACACAAAGCGTTTTTGCGTGCTTGCGTTTTCCAGAGGCATCATCCAGCCCGCAACCTTGATGCGGGTCCCTTCTAAGCTCTTCACCGTCGACGTGAATACCGGTTTTGAGAGAATGTAACCCTGTTCATCGGTTCGAGTTGTCTCGCCGGTGGCTTCGAGAATTTTCCAAGACACACCCCCTTTTGGGGTGGCCGCTGGCTTCCAGATATCCTCGATCGGAGGCCCGGCCTTGGGATCGGGCGCCTGGGCCAGCGTGACCTGCGCCGTGGGGCCGACACTCAATCCGATCAACGTCAGAGACCCCACAACCGCTTTCCAATGGCTAACAACACTCATAATCTACGACCTTGCTAAGACACGCGCTGGATCAAGATTGAACACGCGCCAGGCGGGCACGAGGGCAGCCAACGCTCCTATACCCAGCACGCTCACAATCAACAGCGCCTCAATCGGCAGGACGCGCCAAGCCTCCAACCCCAGATCCGCCAAAGTGACGAAGCTGCTCTTTGCGACCATGATCAGCACGTGCGCCAGCAACCAGCCAAGCGTGGCGCCCAAAGCCGCAGTGATAACCCCTTCCATAATGACCGTTGCGAAGACCTGAACGCGGGTCGCGCCCATCACTCGAAGCAAGGCCAAATCCCCCTCGCGGCTGCGGGCCATGTTGAGCAACGCAACAAAGATCGCAAGGCCACCGGTTAAAGCGAGCAACCAAGCAAACAGGCGAACGCCAGCGAGGCTTGCGCCTAGCAATTCAAGCAAGCGCGCGGTTTCATTGGCTGGCACCGCCGACTGCATCTCATTTTGACGGTTGATGAGAGAAGGTTTTCGAACCGCTGCCTACGCGTTGCTATAGGTTACCAAAAGCGCTGTTAGTTCAGGTTCAAGCCCGCTGCCTTCGGCTTGCAGGATTGCAGGAGTAGCGCTTTCCCCCGCAGATGATCCGAGCGCGTTTTCACTCCCCTGCGGACCATGGCTCTCGCCGTGGTCGTGATCCTCGCCGTGCTCGCTATGGTCGTGAGACTCTTCCTCGACACGAGCGTGACCTTCGCCTCCTTCGTGGTCATGGTCATGCGCGATCCCGTGAACCTCCCAAACCGTTTGATAAGAGGTCAGGATAAGCCGGTCGACCACGGTCCCAGTTGGCGCAAGGATCCCGACGGTCTTGAGCGGAGCGTGATTGTGCCCTTGCTCACCTTCCTCATCGAGCTCCAAGCCATGACTTCCAACGAATCTTTGACCGAGCCGAGCGCCGGTTTGCGCCGCCACGCTAGCGCCCAGCACCGCCTCAAAGGGCGCATCGAAACGGATCCCTTCGGCCACTTCGGTATTATAGAGATCGGCAAAACTCTGATCGGTTCCGACAATCCGGTAACCCCGGAAATTGTCACCAAGCGCCAACGGCACTGCGCGCGCAACCGCCGGATCGCGGCGCAACAAGTCAAGACTAGAAAAAGGGACATTGCCCGAGGGTTGATCAACGTGAAAAACGCTCGACAATATGAGCTGGAGAGGGGAACCCTTGGCACCGACGACCAGATCCACACCGCGTGCGTCACGCTCAAAGCGTTCCTTTGCCTGCTCGCCGAATTGGAGAAGAAGAACCAACATAGCGACCGAAATGGCCAGCAGCAGCACATTGAGCGCGGTCGTAAGCGGGCGATCGCGGAGATAGGCCAGAGAAAGCGATATCATTTCGCAATCCGTCCGTTTTCCAAAGTCAACGAACGCTCGAAAAAGGGTTGTAACCGCACATCATGGGTCGCCACCAGCAGCGATGCGCCGGCGTTCTCAGCCACGTCAATCAGAAGGTGTGCGACTTTCTCGGCGCTAGCGGCGTCGAGCGCTGAGGTGGGTTCATCAGCGATCAGCAAGGCGGGTTTGACCACAAGCGCGCGCGCAATTGCGGCGCGTTGAGCTTCGCCCTGACTAAGCTCGAAGGGGCGAGCGTCGGCCCGCTCCCCAATTCCCAATCGGTCGAGGGTCGTGTCGATAAGCTCTTTGTCTTGCATCCCGGTCTGAAGCTTTTGAGCCAGCAATAGGTTTGCCCGAACCGTCAAAGCCGAGACTAGCCTCAAGGTCTGGAAGACGATGCCTATCGATCTTCGCCGCACCTTGTCGGCTTTGCTCACGCCGTCTTTGCTTGCAAGGGCATCCTCTCCAAGGACAACCGCGCCGCTATCCGGCCGCTGCAATCCGCAAATCACATTTATGAGGCTCGACTTTCCCGAACCGGAAGGGCCCAGCAGCAACGCTTTTCCATTGGACTCAAGCGTGAAAGACACGTTGTCGAGGACGGGTTGAGCCCCATAGGAAAGGCCAACCCCTGAGACTTTCAATTCCATCGTCAGGAAAGAGCGCTACGCCCTTCCTGGGCAGTCCCGCGGGCGTCGCTGTCTCGGTCCTCGTCGCGGGGTTCATCGCGATCGATAGCCTGCTGGCGACGACGCGCATCCCTCGCTTGCTCAGCGTCCTTTTTCTTAGCCGCAAGAGCCTCTGCCTCAGCCACGCTCTCACTCGTCTTTGACGCGTCGGGGAATTGCTGGAGCGCGCTCGCGAACGGATTGTAGCGATGAAAGCCCGCCATCTGACCCGGAACATGAAGGTCACACGCGGCGGCCGGTGAGGCTATCGCGGACATCGTTGCAAACGAAGCGAGAAGCGGGGGGGGGGACATCATATTCAATCAAGCCTCATACAAACCATCCTGATTCGTAGCACAGCTTGGCCGAACCGCAAATGACCTCTTCGCTCGCGCGCTGTGCATGCCCACCAATCAGAAGTGCAACGCGCGGCCATAGGCGTCCAAAACGCTTTCGTGCATCATCTCGGACAAGGTGGGATGCGGGAAGACCGTCTGCATCAATTCCACTTCGGTGGTCTCAAGCGTCTTACCCACAGTGTAGCCCTGGATCAGTTCGGTAACCTCCGCGCCCACCATATGCGCGCCCAGCAGCTCACCCGTCGCCTCGTCAAACACCGTCTTGATAAAGCCTTCCGCTTCGCCCAGCGCAATCGCCTTGCCGTTTCCAATGAAGGGGAAGTTGCCGACTTTGACCGCGTGACCGGCCTCTTTGGCCTGAGCCTCGGTCAGGCCGACACTGGCAACTTGCGGATGGCAATAGGTGCAGCCCGGTATGGAGTTGCGATCCATGGCGTGCGGGTGCACTTCGGTGTTGCCAAGCTCTTGCGCGATGGCTTCGGCGCAGGTGACGCCTTCGTGGCTGGCCTTGTGAGCAAGCCAGGGCCCCGGCGTGCAATCGCCGATCGCCCACAGGCCGGCCGTCTTGGTGCGGCCGTAAGGATCAATCTGGATGAAGCCGCGATCCATCTCGGTGAGGGCTTCAAGGCCGATATCCTCGGTGTTGGGTACAATCCCTATAGCGCTGATGACGTGGCTGAATTCGGACGTTTCAACCTGGCCCGCTTTGTCCTTGATGCTCGCGCTGACACCGGTGGCGCTGACATCGAGCGCTTCGACCCCTGCGCCGGTCAAGATCGACAGTCCCTGCTTCTTCATCGCTTTCTCAAGGAAGGCGGAGACATCGGCGTCTTCCGCCGGCACGATCCGATCCAGCATCTCGACCACCGTCACATCGACGCCCATGTCATTGTAGAAGCTGGCGAACTCGATCCCGATCGCGCCTGACCCGATGACCAGCAGCTTGCTGGGCATTTCGGGCGGGACCATGGCGTGGCGGTAGGTCCAGATGCGCTTTCCATCGGCGGGAGCGAACGGCAGATCGCGGGCCCGCGCGCCTGTGGCGACGACGACGTGTTTGGCGCTGAGTTGCTCCTCGCCCTTATCCCCCTTGACCGTCAACGAGGTCGGGCCGGTCAGCGTGCCCTCGCCCATATGGACAGTGATCTTGTTCTTCTTCATCAGATGCCCAACACCCTGGTTGAGCTGTTTGGCCACACCCCGGCTGCGCTTCACGATCGCATCGAGATCGGCTTCGATCTCCTTGGCGACAAGGCCGTAATCCTTGGCGTTTTGCATGTAGTGGAAGATCTCGGCCGAGCGCAGCATCGCTTTGGTCGGGATGCAGCCCCAGTTGAGACAGATGCCGCCCAGGTTCTCGCGCTCCACAATCGCGGTCTTCAGCCCCAGCTGCGCACAGCGGATAGCGGCGACATAGCCTCCGGGCCCGGAGCCCAGCACGATCACATCATAGGGTGTATCAGTCATTTCGAGTTCCCGTCCACAAGGTGAGACATGGACCACGTGTTACACGGTCCTGAGGTAAAGAACTTCGCCCAATCCAAGGCGGCGGAGGAAGCGCAATAGGGCTTCAAAAACAGGCGGCTGCGCGAAGAAGTGGCAAGGTGTTCGATCACATTCTTACCCATGCCACACACAGCTGGTTGTAGGACAGACTTTCATTGCGAATTGACCTTGCGCAGTGGCTTCAAGATCCAGAACCATCCCAGCGCGGAATAGGTCGCGACCGCCGCGACGCTTGGGAGCCCAAGCCAATAGGCACCATAGGCGTTCCCGATCGCAAAGCTCGCCAGCACCACCATCACAGCCGCCAGCGCTGTAATGAGCCAAAGGTTCGAGGGCGCTGCGGCGATATGGCGACCGGCAAATTGAAATGTCAGGAACGCCACAGGAAAGCCGATCAGA
>CALCCG010000058.1 GCA_937899785.1 uncultured Erythrobacter sp.
GACACCGCGTCGGCGTCGTCGGGCGGCACCATGGAAGCCGCGTCAAATTCGGCTTCGGACGCAGCGGGGTGCTGCGCGCAGGCGCCGAGCGCGAGAGACAACGCGACTACAAGGGCGAATGAGGAGGGCGAGAGAGAGTTCGATTTATAGGTCTTAAGTCTGGTCTTCATGCGCCGCTGGGTGTTGGCGGAAGGAAGGATAGGATGGTGTCGCCAGCCTTGGGTGTAGGCCGCGCCGCGTGGGTAAAAAACCGCAATTCGCCGCCTCCGCGCACCAACAGCAGCATGTTGGCGCTGTCGGGCAGGTTTTCCTGCGCCTTGGCGAAATCGAAGGTCTCAGACAGCTTGGTCTTGCGAAAGCCCCAACCTTGCGCGGTGCGCTCGGCCACTTCGTCGACGCCAAAGCCGCTTTCGAACAGGGCGCGCCCGCGCAAGGCTTCAGGCAGCGCGTTCTTGTTGTCACCCTGCTCGTTCTCGCCCAATTGATAGACCGAATCCCGGCCAATCTCATAGGCAAACTCGTTGCACACCAGCGTGTTATAAGCCTCGTTCTGGGTCGCGGCGATCAGCACCTGATAAGGCGTAAGATCAAGGTTGTGCTCGGTCGCTTCGTTCAGGATCTCTCCGTGATAGAATGGCAGGCCCTCGCGCCGCGCGGCGCTGAGGCGTTGCCAGCTGGAATCAACCACCCTCACCGGGGTGGACATCGCCTGCACCTGCTTGGCCAAGGCGATGGTCCACGGGGTTGAGCCCACGATGATGATACCGGGTCGCGTGCTGCCTTTGACGCCCAGCCACTTCGCGACCAGATTGATGCTGAAGCCGTGGGCGATGACGGTGGCGACCACCACAGCAAAGCTGAGCGCGGTCAGAACCTGCCCATCGTTATAGCCCAGTTCCGAAAGGCGCAGCGCAAACAGGCCCGAGATAGCGACCAGCACGATCCCGCGCGGCGCGATCCACGCGATAAAGACACGCTCGTTCCAGGGGACGGGCGATCCCAGCAGGCTGATGAAAACCGTGGCCGGGCGCACAATGAACAGCAGCGCCAGCACAAACAGCCAGAAGCGCAAGCCCACCGCCTCGCATGGGTTGAGGTAAGCCAGATCGCTGATCGTGAGGCTGGAAGCGAGGAGAATGAAGATGCCCGAGACGAGGAGGACCGCGACGTTTTCCTTGAACGGGTGGATGGATCGCAGGCTTGTGAAACCGGTGTTGGCCAAAGTGACGCCCATGACCGTCACCGCAACGAGGCCCAATTCATGCTCGATCTGGTTGGCGAGAACGAACACCCCAATGACCGCGGTGAACAGGACGGGCACCTTGAGATATTCCGGGATCGCACCGCGTGGGAAAAGATACGCGATCAAGCTCGCCGCCGCGTATCCGATCAGCCCGGCCAGGATCGCCGCGATCAACAGGGGCGGCACGACATCGACAAGGCTGGCCTCGGGCGCCTCGCGCAGGAACTTGAAGTATTCGTAAGCGATCACCGCGCACAAAGCGCCGGTGGGATCGTTGACGATGCCTTCCCATTTGAGGATCGCGTTCGGCCGCGTTTGAACCGTCGCTTGGCGAAGCAGCGGGACCACAACGGTTGGCCCGGTGACGATCAGGATACCGCCAAACAGGATCGCCACCGGCCAAGCGAGGCCCGCGATCTGGTTGGCCGCGACGGCGCCCAGCGCCCAACCGACGATAACGCCGATTGTTGCGAGCCGGTACACCGCGCTGCCCGAATGGCGCAGCTCGCGCAGATCCAGGCTAAGGCCCCCTTCGAACAAGATCAGAGCGCCGCCGATATTGATGGCGGGATCGAGCAGCTCGCCAAACGCGGCTTCGGGATCGATCAGGCGAAAGCCAAACTCGCCCGCAACGGGCTCAGCCAAAAACCCCGCGGCCAGCATCAGAACAATAGCGGGCCACCCGGTGCGCCACGCGATCCATTGCGCCCCGATGCCGAGGACGCCGATGGCGGCAAGCATGAGCGATTGGGTTTCCATGGCCGTTGGTCTTTGACAAATCCCTGATTTCTAAACGCACTGCGGCGCGAAGGGTTGCTGGTTTGGCCTTTAGTCGCCGTCGAAGTGCATCAAAACGCTCACGTCAACACCCGCCTCACGCAGCTTCTGCGCACCGCTCAGATCGGGCAGATCGATCACGAAGGCCGCGCTGTCTACGCTCGCGCCCGCCATGCGCAGCAACTGCGCCGCCGCCAGCGCGGTACCTCCTGTGGCGATCAGGTCATCAACAATCATCACGCGTTCACCTTCGGCAACCGCCTGGGGATCCATTTCAAGCCGGTCGGTCCCGTACTCCAGATCGTATTCAACCCCGATGGTGGCGACAGGCAGTTTGCCGGGCTTGCGAATGGGTACGAAGCCAACGCCCAGCTCCACCGCAACCGCCGCACCAAAGATGAAGCCGCGCGCTTCCATCCCGGCGATTTTTTGCGCCCCGGCTTTTTTGGCAAGAACGGCGAGGTGGCGAACGCTTGAGGCAAAACCGTCCGCGTGCCCGATCAGCGTGGTGATATCGCGGAACTGGATGCCCGGCTTCGGGAAATCGGGCACCGTGCGCACAAGCGCCTGCAGTTCCTCAACACTCAGATCCGCGCGCATGCCTTATCCTTTCTGGCCATGGAACGATCTCGAGACCGCCATAGAAAAACGCCCCACCATCCGAAAGGGACGATGGGGCGTCTCTGTTTCGATATCGAAGAATGGAGGCCCTCGCTTAGGCCTTCTTCTTTTTCTTGGTCGCCCAGATCTGTTTGTAGGACAGGAAGCCGAGACCCGTGGCGAACAGCAGAAAGCCGATCACAAACCAACCGGTTTGCTTGCGCTCAACCAGCGAAGGCTCAGCCGTCCAGGTCAGGAACGCGGCGATATCTTGCGCCATCTGTTCCTGCGTCGCTTCGGTCCCATCGGCGTAGGTGATGAGATCGGGATAGAGCTGCGGCGGCATCGCGATGTTGCCGTTGTAGAAGTGCTCGTTGAAATAGAGACCAACGGGGGTCTCCCATTCAACGCCGCCCGCCAACTCCTTGGCCTTGGCAAGGTCTTCCTCGGTCGGCTCAACATACCCCTGCATCAGCGAATAGACATATTTCGAACCATCCGGACGCGCTTTGGTGATCAGCGAAAGGTCGGGCGGCAGCGCGTTGTTGATCGCGGCGCGCGCGGCAACTTCGATGGGGTAAGGCGAGGGGAAATAGTCGGTCGGCTCAGCCGGACGCGGCGTCACTTCGCCATATTCGTTGAGGCCGGGCACTTCCCAGCTCGCGGCTTCGGCGCGGACTTCCGCTTCGGTGTAGCCCAGTTCAGCCAGGTTACGGAAGGCGACGAACTTCATGCTGTGGCACGAAGAGCAGACTTCCTTGTACACCTGATAGCCGCGCTGCAGCTGCTGGTAATCCCACTTGCCGCCAAGGCCAGCGAAGGAAAAGCCGCCTTCCGGCTCAAGCTTCTCTTCGTGGAAAGCGTAATAGGCCGCTTTCGTGGCGGGGGTGTATTTCAGCGTGTCCGGAACAAGCGACCAGAGCACAAGGATGCCCACGAGGACCAGTCCGAAAATGATGCCACCAAGGCGAATAGTCATGGTTTTGCTCTTTCTCGTTTTCGAGATCAGGAGAGGAGCGGCCGGAGCGAGAGAACCCGCTCCGGCGCTTGATTGTTACTCAGCCGGTTGAAGCGACCCGTCCGGCAGATCACCGCCCTTATCGGGCGTGTCATTCACGGCAGGCTTGGCTGCAGGAGCGTCGGCGCCCTTACCCAGCACCGCTTCGGTGATCGAGAACGGCAGCGGCTTGGGAACTTCAATCTGGCTGACGATCGGCAGGATCACCAGAAAGTGAAGGAAGTAGTACGCCGTGAAGATCTGGCTGATCAGAATGTAGGGCTGTTCCGCCGGAGCGCCGCCGCAGATCGTCAGAACGATCATGGTGACAACCAGCATCCAGAAGAACTTCTGGAACAGCGGACGATAGCTGCCCGAACGCACGGGCGATTTGTCGAGCCACGGCAGGAAGAACCAGACCAGGATCGAACCAAACATCCCGATCACACCCAGCAGCTTGGCCGGGACCAGCACGATGCCGGTGAATGGGATGATCAAGTCGCCGGTGAAAGCGCGCAGGATAGCGTAGAACGGCAGGAAGTACCATTCGGGAACGATGTGCGCCGGCGTCGAAAGCGGGTTGGCCTCGATATAGTTGTCCGGGTGTCCCAGCGCGTTCGGCGCGAAGAACGCAAAGGCTGAGAAGATGGTGAGCACGGGACCCGAGAGCCAGCCATCGTTCGCCGTGTTGTGCGGGTGGGCCGGCGCCGTGG
>CALCCG010000059.1 GCA_937899785.1 uncultured Erythrobacter sp.
ACGAAGCGGGCCTCGGCGCTCCGAACATGGACACGATCGAGGATATGATCGCGTGTCCCGGCCTCGATTACTGCGCGCTCGCCAACGCGCGCTCGATTCCGCTCGCTCAGCGCATCTCCGAGCGCTTTGACGCCAGCGGCAAGACCGAGAAGCTGGGCGAATTGAAGCTCAAAATCTCCGGCTGCATCAACGCCTGCGGGCATCACCACGCGGGACATATCGGCATCCTCGGTGTCGATAAGAAGGGGGTTGAGAACTACCAGCTCTCGCTCGGCGGATCGGAGGCCGAGGATGTCTCTCTCGCCAAGATTACCGGGCGCGGTTTCACCGAAGACGGCGTTCTCGCGGCGGTCGACACCGTCACTGATCTGTATCTTGAACAGCGCGAAGAGGGCGAACGCTTCCTCGACACCTATCGCCGGATCGGCATGGAGCCCTTCAAGGAGGCGCTTTATGGGTAGCGACGGCCTTAGGACCGCCGCGCTTACGGCGCGACCCGTTCGCTCTTACACCCACAACATGGGCGGGGCAGCCCCGCAACGAGGCCAGGATGGTTGAGCAGCCCGCTACCGATCTCGGCACCAGCGTCGACGAGGTCCAGTTCCGTTTTCGCGACGACGAAATCATCGATCACGGCACGGTGACGGTCGATTCGTGCTGCGATCAGACCAACGCCACCGCCGTTCGCATTGAACCGGGCGATGACGCGCGCGTGCTCTTGCCGTTTCTCGACCGCCTCGCGCTGGTCGAAGTCAACTTTCCAAGCTTTGCCGATGGGCGCGGTTACTCCGCCGCGCGTATTCTGCGCGAGGCGGGCTACACCGGCGAACTGCGCGCGGTGGGCGATGTGCTGATCGATCAGCTTTCCCACATGCGCCGCTGCGGGTTTGACGCGTTCGCGCCCGACGCACCGCTCGATGAAGAGGATGCAAGACGCGCCTTCGCCACTTGGGATAACGTCTACCAAACCACCGTTGATGGCCGGAAGACCATTCAGGAATTGCGCCATGGATAAGCCGGTCAAAACCAGCGCTATCGTCGGACCCGAGATTGAACGCCGCGTCGACACTCTCGACACCGGCCCGCGCTTTACCGAGCACGACGCCTTGCGTCTTAACCGCATGTTCCGCGGGTCTTCGACCATGGAAATGCTCGAAGCGGTGATTAAAGGCAGCCTCGCGGGCGATGTTACCACCGTCTCAAGCTTTGGCGCGGAAAGCGCGGTGCTGCTCCATCTGCTGGCGCAGATCGATCCGGGCATCCCGGTCCTGTTCCTTGATACGGGCAAGCATTTTGAAGAAACGCTCACCTATCGCGACGAACTGGTCGAACGGTTGGGCCTCACCAATCTTGTTGTGCTGACACCGGATGAGGCGGAGCTTGAGAAGAAGGACGAAAGCGGTCTTCGTTGGTCCTACGATCCCGATGGCTGCTGCGAAATCCGCAAGGTGAAACCGTTGGCCAAGGCTTTGGTCGATTACGACGCCAGCTTTACGGGCCGCAAAGCCTTCCAGTCAAAGACCCGCGCGAACCTGCCCCGCTTCGAGATCGACACGTCCGACGCGCAAGGTCGGCTCAAAATCAATCCGCTGATCGATTGGAGCGCTGAGGACATCACCGCCTATTTCGACGAGCACGACCTCCCGCGCCATCCACTGGTCGCGGAAGGTTACCCTTCTATCGGCTGCGCGCCGTGCACCAACAAGGTGGCCGAGGGCGAGGACGCGCGCTCGGGCCGTTGGAGCGGCTGGGACAAGACCGAATGCGGCATTCACAAGCCGGGCGAGGAACCGTTCCTCTGAGGCGTTGCGATTGCGCAGCTTAACAGTAGTCTTGGCGCATGATCGAAGCCCTTCTTCTCGCCGCCGCTCAACCCGAACCGGAGGCTGAGCCGGATTGTTCCTACGATCTCGACGCTATGCTGACGTTGGATCGCAACGCGTTTGATCAGGACATTCCCGATGGCGGATGGCGCGGGCTTTCGCGCGATGGCTGCTATGAAGAGGCGGCGGAGCTGATCCGCACTTGGCGCCACGAAAAGCGCGATCACAGCTCGATTCTTTACTGGCACGAAGGGCAGATGCGCGCTTACGCTGGGCAGACTGAGGAGGCCGTCGCGCTGTTCCGCCGCACCTACACCGCACCCGAGAATGACGGCGATTTTGGCTGGAACCACTATGTCAGCGGCACCATCGCTTTCCTGCGCGGCGACCGTGAAGCTCTAACCGCTGCGATTGATCGCCTTTCCAAGATCCCTGAGCCTGCAAACAACACCTTTACCCGAGCCGACGGCACCGTGGTCCAGATGAGCTGGCCGCCCAATATGAACGTGCTGAAGGGTTTCGAGGCGTGTTGGGGTAAGCCTTACAAAGACGCCTACGGCAGCGCCTGTACGGACCCGCTCGCCCTCTAGCTAAAGCCAACCCTCGCGCCTATACCACTCAGCCGTCGCCCCAAGCCCCTCTTCGCTGTCGATCTGGGGCTGCCAGATGTCCCCCGGCACGGCCCGATCAAACCGCGCGATCCAGTTGGGGTGGCACATATAGCCCACGCGGTCCTTGGTCAGTTTCGCGCGGTCGCCGCGTAGGAGGCGGTCGACCCCCGCGGCGAGACTCAGAACGCTCGCAGGAAGGTTGGGTGCAAACACCGAACGGCGGCCCACAGCGCGCCCGATGGCCTGCGCCATCTCTTTATGGCTCCACCCTCCCTCTCGGCCATCGTCGGGTTCGTAGACTTTCTGAAAGAGCAACTTTGGTCCATGCGTGTCAGCCAAGGCGATCAGGAGTTTGGCCAAATCCTGAGCGTGGATGAGTGAGGTGCCTCCTCCCGGTGGCAGTGGCACAAGGCCCATCTTGGCGGAGCGAAACAGCTCAAACATATCGACATCGCGCGGGCCATAGACTGCTGGGGGTCGCACTATGGTCCAGATAAGACCGCTGTCTTGAACAAGCTCCTCCGCACGCGCCTTCGAGGCACCATAGGCCGAAAGATCAGGCTCACGGGCCGATAGAGACGACACAAAGACAAAGCGCTCAACGCCCACAGCTCTGGCTGCCGCAATCATGTTGGCCGTCCCAACAACATTGGCGCGTTCAAACTCAGCCGGATCTGGAGTGTTGGTTAGCCCAGCAACGTGAATGACGGCGTCCATCCCCTCGCAGAGGCTCTCGAGCGTCTGTGCATCGTTCAGTGTACCCTCTACCCACGTAACGCTGTCGCGATCCGGTTGCGGACGGCGGGTTAGAGCGCGCAAGTCGTGTCCCTGCGCAAGCGCTTCATCGAGCGCGGTGCTGCCCACAAAACCGGTAGCACCGGTGAGCGCGAGACGCGCATGGAGGCGCTGCAGCTTACTCATCCCTGCACCATATGATCGCGGTGAACGACGGCGGCGCGTGGAGCGTAGCCAAGCTCGGCCTCCTGCTCTCCCTCGCGCTTGCCCTGAATAGCGCGGCATTCGGACGCCGAGTACTCGACCTGTCCCTGACCCAAACGTTCTCCCTTGGGCCCGGACAGCCCCACCAGAGCTCCACGTGAAAAGTCGCCCGCTACCTCTGTCACCCCTGCAGCGAGCAGGCTCGCCCCACCTGCCAGCGCCGCAGCGCAGCCCGCATCAACCGTCAAAGCGCCTTCGATGGCGAGGCGTCCACTCAACCACGCTTTGCGCGCGGTTTGCGTGCGCACGGGGATGAAGACGCTCCCAACACCGGTCTCTTGCAGGCGCGAAAGCGGATGGGCACAACGCCCATCAACGATGGCAAGCGTGACGCCAGCGCTCTCGGCAATCTGGGCCGCTTGCAGCTTGGCGCGCATACCGCCAGACCCCTGGCCCGAGCCCGAGCCCTCGCCCGCCATTGCGATCACTTCGGGGGTGACGCCCTCGACCCGCTCGATCAGCGTGGCCCCGCCCTCTGACGGATCACGGTCATACAAGCCCGCGACATCGGAGAGCAGCAGCACCCCGCTTGCGTTGGCCGCCTGCGCTACGCGAGCGGCCAGCCGGTCGTTGTCGCCAAAGCGGATTTCCTCGGTCGCGACGCTGTCGTTCTCGTTCACGACAGGCACGGCTCCCGCCTCGATCAGCCGGTCGAGCGTGGCGCTAGCGTTGAGATAGCGCCGCCGGTCTTCCAGATCGCCCAAAGTCACCAGCATTTGCGCAGCGGTGCAATCCTCGCGAGCCAGGGCCTCAGCCCAAATCTGAGCCAGCGCCACCTGCCCGACCGAGGCCGCCGCCTGCGCGTCCGCCAGGCTGGCGCGCCCGCCGCGCTCAAGGCCCAGCCGAGCCGCGCCCAGCGCAATCGCGCCAGAGCTCACGACAATGATCTCGCTGCCTTTTGCCCGCGCCTCCGCGATGTCGGCTACAAGCGAGGCGAGCCACTCGCTTCGCGGAGCCCCATCCTCAACCAGCAGTGCGGAGCCGATTTTCACCACCAGCCGCCGCGTGGTGTTAGGATCGAGCAGCGCCTTTAAATCGGCGACCATTCGCCCGCGCCTTCCTCGTCTTCGTCTTCAACCTCGACGGTCTTGGTCTCGGTTGAGGTGCGATCGGGCAGATAGGCCAGCACCGCATCGAGCAAAGCGTCAACGCCCTCGCCGCTGGCGCCTGAGACGTTGAAGACTTCGGCCGCGCCAGCCGCTTTCAATTCCTCCGCAAAAGCCGCGCCCAATTCGCCATCGGCCAGGTCAAGTTTGTTGAGCGCCACCAGACGCGGCTTGTCATTAAGCCCGGCTCCGTAGGCGGCCAGCTCTTCCTCGACCACGCGCAGGGCTTTGGCCGGGTCTTCGCCCGCAATGTCGATCAGGTGGATCAGGACGCGGCAGCGCTCGATATGGCCAAGAAACCGGTCGCCAATCCCGGCGCCATCCGCCGCGCCTTCGATCAGGCCGGGAATATCCGCGAGCACAAATTCGCGGCCCTTGTGGCGCACAACGCCCAGCTTGGGGATGAGCGTCGTAAAGGCGTAATGGCCGACCTTGGCCTGCGCGTTGGAGACGGCGTTGATAAAGGTCGACTTGCCCGCGTTGGGCAGGCCAACCAAGCCGACATCGGCGAGCAGTTTGAGCCGCAACCACACCCACATCTCCTCGCCCGGTTCGCCCGGCTGGTGCTGGCGCGGCGCGCGGTTTGTGGCGGTCTTGTAAGACGCGTTGCCGCGCCCACCCTGGCCGCCTTCGAGGAAGACGATACGCTGGCCGATCTCGGTGAAATCCGCCAGCACCTCTTCTTTATCGTCCGAGAACACCTGGGTGCCGACCGGCACTTCGATCACCAGATCATCGGCGCCCGCACCCGTGCGATCCTTGCCCTGACCGTGATGGCCGCGCTTGGCCTTGAAATGCTGGGCGTAGCGAAAATCGATCAGAGTGTTGAGGCCCTGCACAGCCTCGAAGATGACATCGCCGCCTTTGCCGCCATTGCCGCCGTCCGGGCCGCCATATTCGATATACTTCTCGCGCCGGAACGAGACCGCGCCCGGCCCGCCAGCGCCCGATTTGAGATAGATTTTTGCCTGATCGAGGAAATGCATGGGTTCCCCCTATGCATTTCCCCGTCAGATTGCGAGAGGTTAGAACCGCGCTTCGAAGCCGATGAGGCCGTTGACGCCCGGCGCCACGAAGGTGAGAACCGGCTCGTAGGTCTCGTCAAGCAGGTTTTCGATCCGGCCAAAGACGTTGATCCCATCGGCCAATTTCACCCGGACATTGAGATTGACGAGCGTGTAGGCATCCAGCGATGCGGTGGGCGCGGGAAAGGCGCCAGTGGTAAAATCGCTGTCGATGGCCTCGCCGTTGTATCGCACCACCAGATTGGCCGACGCCGCGTCGCCCGGCGCCGCCCAGTTCAGCGCCGCGCTGGCGAGATGGTTGGGACGGCGCACCTCTTCGGCTCCGTTTTCTTCCGCATCGAGGAAACTGTAGGTTCCGTTGACGCTGAAACCGCCGCCCAAAAGCGCGCTGAGCGCCAGTTCAAAGCCGTGCTGAGTGCTCTTCGTGTCGCGGTTGCCGGGGCTGGCAATGAAGGTGGGCGGCGGGAAGTCGGTGAAGATCTCGTTTTCAAGCTCGGCGTCGAAATAGGTGATGGAGAGCGTCGCTTTGCCATCGGCGAAGTCCTGATCAAGACCCACCTCCCAGCTGGTCGATTCCTCGGGCTCGAGATCGGGATTGCCCACAAAAGCCCCGTCGAAAAACCCGAACAGCTCGTTGAGCGTCGGGTTCTTGACGCCCGTCCCGGCCGCGGCCCGCAGGCGCGTACCCTCGCCAATCCGGTAGCCCGCTCCCACGCGGAAGGTGGTCGCATCCTGGAACAGATCGTTCACGTCATGGCGCAGCGAGGCGGAAAAATCGAAGCGGTCGCCGCCAAAGCGATACTGCCCGACAAAGCCGACATTCTCGACCTCGTTGCGGGCATCAAAGGTAAGGACGTTGTTGAAACCTTCCACCTCGTAGTCGGCGGCAATGGTCAGCGAATGATCGCTTCCGCCAAAATCATAGGCGGTCACAGAGGACACTTTGAACCGGTCGCTTTCGGTTCCGCTCGGAAAGCCGGTGGGTTGGACGGTGTTGCGTTCGGCGTCGGTGAACTGGGCTGAGAGATCGTGCGTCAAGGACCCGCTGAGCGCTTCAATCCGGGCGCCGATCAGGCCAGAGATCGCCTCTTGGTCAAATTCGGTCCCAGGACTGTCGATGACAAGGCCAACGGTTGGACTGCCAAAGCCAAAGTCCTGCTCGTTAAATTGACCCTCGGTCTGAACGTAGCGGCCGACCGCGCGCAGCGTGAAATTGGGCGCAACCTCGACCGATCCCTAGGCCGAAAGCGTGTCGCTGTCACGGCCTATATCG
>CALCCG010000060.1 GCA_937899785.1 uncultured Erythrobacter sp.
AATCCGGCGCAACTTAATGATATGTTTACCACGTAAGGCGAAACCTGCTCCCAGACACGCTAACAAGGGGCAAAAATCGCCATGGACACGCTTCGGGGGAGCGTCGGTTCAGCCTCAAACGCAGAGGCTACCGATCTCGACGACATCCAGGATCTGACCGCGGACGCGGAGCAAGGCGAAGCCTCGCGCGATCTCCCTCCGGCTGCGATTGGCCAGGACGAACGGCGCATGCAGGTGCGCGCCTACAACCATTGGGCCAGCCTTCTGGGCGAGCGCACCTTCCCCTCAATCGAAGACCTTGAACCCACCGATCTCCCCGATTTTGGCCCCTATTCGGTCCTGCTCGATTTCTCCGCCGGTATTGATGATCCGATCATTCAGTATCTGGGCGACACGCTGGCGCAGGAATGCGGCGCGACGACGCATATTCAGCGCTTGTCGGATGTCCCCCCGCGTTCGTTGTTGAGCCGCATCACCGACCATTATCTCCAGATCATGGCGAACCAGGCCCCGATCGGATTCGAAGCCGAATTCGTCAATCAGCGCGGCGCCTCGATCCTGTATCGCGGCATCCTGCTGCCCTATTCGAGCGACGATGAAAGCATCGATTTCATCTACGGCGTGATCAACTGGAAAGAGATGGCGGACGCGGCGACCGCGGATGAATTGCTGCTCGAAATCGATCAGGCGCTTGAAGCCGACGAAACCGCGGCGCGTCACAACGAAGACACGCTGGCCGATTGGGCCGATTCCCCGGCGCACGAAGGGGGCGAGCCCGCTGAACTGATCACACCCGCCGACGATATGATGGACGACAACGTACTCGATCTGGGAAGCGGCGCGCAGGAACTGGAACCGTCCGACGACGACCTGCCCCAACCCGAGTTCGGCCAAACACACTTCGATCAACCCGATTTCAGCGAATACACGCTGGATGATCCGGACGAGGATGAAGAGGAAGAAGAAGGCGAAAGCGCGTCGTACAGCTTTGCCTCGCTTGCGGACTACATTGAGGCGCCCGCCAAAAAGGCAGTGGATTTGGACGCGGATCGTTTCGATCCCGAAGACTATCAGATCGACGACACGGCTGAGACTGATAGCGCCGAAGCGCCGATGCCGCAGGCCTATGAGCCGGTTGCCCTCCCAGCGCCCGTCTTTGGGCAAGAGCCCGCTCAGCCGCCTGTGGTGGAAAGCGAGCCTGCCGAAACCCAAGCGCCTGAGCTCACCGAAGACGCAAGCTTGCACGATTGCCTCGCCTCCGCTCGTGAGCTCGCGCGCAGCGCCCGCGTCTCCGAAGATCGCAGCCGCCACGCGCTCTACGCCGCGGTGGGCCGCGCCTACGATTTCTCGCTGGCCGCCAAGGAAGCGCCCGCCGATTACGACACGCTGGTCGAAGAAAGCGGGCTGACCGTGCAAGACCGCGCGCCAATGACGCCGGTGGTCAAGCTTGTCTTTGGCAGCGACTACGACAAAACGCGCCTCACCGAATACGCCGCCGTGCTGAGCCACGCGCATCGCCTGGAACTGGAACGCGGCAGCCTGGCCGATTTCCTCTCCAACGCGGAAGGCGGTCTGAAAGGCGTGGTCAACGCCGAACGCCGTCTTCGCCGCGAAGAAAGCGGCAAGCCCGTCGAGCCCGAAAACGCTGTGCGCGAAGCTTTGGCCAAGAAACTGCGCGAACTCGAAGCGCTCACGATGGAAGCGATCGCGGCCGAGGGCCCAGAATTCGCGCTGGTCATGGTGCGCCGCGACGGGTCGGGCGCGGTCGATATCCTGGGCGAAATCGCCGAGGACACCGCGCTGGTTGAACGCGCCGCTCGCAAACTGGTTGGCTAATCGCTTCTCATCCCATTAAGGCCTCAGGTTCTTTCTCTCACGAACCTGGGGCTTTTTCATTTTGCGTATCGTTTTGTGGGCGCTGGGCGCGCTTGTTCTCGTCGTCGTCTTCGGCGGGGTCGCCTTGCAGATAGCCATCGCGCGCAACGGCCCTGCTGTCTTGAGCGTGGTTGATCGCCTGACGGGCGGAAGCCGGGGGGCTGTGCAGCTGGCGCGGATCTCAACCGGCGACCACCCGGCGCAAAAGGTCATCCTATGGGGGCCAGAGCGGCGTGATCCGACCGGTGCCGCGCTGCCCGTGCTCCTGTTTGCGCATGGCGGCAGCTGGCGATCGGGCGATCCAGGGGATTACAGCTTTATCGCCCGCGCCTTTGTGCCAGAAGGGTTCATTGTTGCCCTTTCGGGATACCGTTTGGTTAAAGAAGGCGCGCCCGATGGCGTCTATCCCGCCATGCTGGAAGACACCGCCGCGGCCATCGTCGCCACGCGCAAAGCGGCCGCAGAATTGGGCGGCGATCCCTACCGGATCGTTGTGATGGGCCATTCGGCGGGCGCGTATAACGTCGTCATGAACGGGCTGGAGCGCGTCTGGCTGGACGAGCGCGGAGGGGGCGCAGACGCGTTGCGCGGCATCGTGGGCCTGTCTGGCCCTTACGATTTCTATCCCTTCACCAGCGATTCGACCCTCGCCGCCTTTGGGCCCGCTGACGATCCGGAAGCCACGCAAGCCTTCAACCATGTGCGCGGTGACGCAGCGCCCATGTTGTTGGTGCATGGCGAGAAAGACACGCTGGTGCGGCCGCGCAACTCGCGCGAGCTGGCCAAGCTGATCGAAACCGCGGGCGGCTCGGTCACGCTCAGGCTTTACCCGGAGATGGAACATAACGATCCGCTGATTTCGCTCGCCTCGCCCTGGCGCGAGAGGCGCGATGTGGCTCGCACGATCAGCGCGTTCGCCAAGAAAGCTGTCGCCCGCTAACGCCGCTTCCTCGCAACGTAGACGCACCGCGCGGACAGGCGCGACGCGGCGCGACAAGCTTTCAGTTCCCGTTCAGGCCAATAGGCGCTACAACCCGCCCCATGCGCCCCCTTCGCTCGGCTCCGGCCCTGATCCTTGCCTTTCTGGCAGCCTTCACCTTCGCCTTCGCTCCCTTGAGCGCGCAATCGCGTTTGCGCGACGCGGAGACCGAAGAGCTGCTGAAGGACATGATTGATCCGTTGGTCGAGGCGAGCGAGCTTGATCCGGGCAATGTTGAGGTCGTTTTGATCAACGACCCTTCCATCAACGCGTTCGTGGCGGGCGGACAGATCATCTATGTCCATTCAGGCCTGCTCAACGCGGCGGAAAGCGCCGACGAGGTCCAAGGCGTGCTCGCGCACGAGCTGGGGCACATCACCGCGGGCCACGTCGCCCGGTTTGAAGAGCGCATTCAAGGCATGCAATCGATGACGCTGCTGTCGCTGCTGGCAGGCGCGGCGGCGGTGTTGGCGGGCGCGCCGCCGGAGGCCGGCTTTGGCCTGGTTGGCGCCGGGATCCAGGCGGGTCAGGCCGATTTTCTAAGCTTCAACCGCAACCAGGAAGCCTCCACTGACCTCGCCGGCGCGCGCTATCTGTCGGGCGCCGAGATATCGGGGCGCGGCATGCTGAAATTCTTTGAACGGCTGCGCAATTTCGAGATTCGCCGCGGCTACAGCCAGCGCGATGAGGCCGCCTATGGCCGCACGCACCCTCTGTCCGGCGACCGGATCGCGACCTTGCGCGAATTGCTGGAGCGCGACGCGGCGTGGGAAAACCCGGTCGACCCTGAGTTGCAGGAACGTTTCCTGCAAACGCGGGCCAAGCTGTTTGGCTATCTGGCTGAGCCACGGCGCACCTTCAGTTCCTACCCCGAAAGCGATCAAAGCCTCGCCGCGCATTACGCGCGGGCTTACGCCTACCATAAAGACGCGCAGATCGAGAAAGCGCTGGCCGAGGCGGATGTGCTTTTGAGCAACAGCCCGGACAACCCCTATTATCTTGAGTTGCAAGGGCAGATCCTGCTCGAATCGGGCCGGGTCACCGACGCGCTGGTCCCGCTGCGCCGCGCGACGCGGCTGACGGTCAACCAACCGCTTATCGCTTCGATGTTCGGCCACGCGCTGATTGCGACCGAAGATCCCTCCAACTAT
>CALCCG010000061.1 GCA_937899785.1 uncultured Erythrobacter sp.
TGCGTGTATATCAGCGCATCTCCGGCGGGTTCTTCGGCTGCGGCTGCATAGACTGTGCCAGTAGAGTTTTCCGGGACATTCGCGCTTGTGGCGGAGGTCATGGCAGGGGATCGATTGACGCCGATTTGGGGGCCGCTGGGACCGTCCAACATCGTGTCGGAGCCGCATGCGGGGAGCGCTACCACCACGCAAATTGCAGCACAGCGCAGCCAGTTTTGGCGAGCCAGGTTTTGCATCAAATGAAGTTCCAGTCTGGGGGTGAGAAGCGGTTCAGATTGGGAAGTGCAAATTCGATTTCTGATGGAGCCAATCCAAACCATCGGCCAAACTGAGCTGCATATTGGTCAACCGCCAGACTGGGGATGAGCCGCCCGCCACCCACTTCTTGATCGTGGCCGATTGTCGCGGGTGGAACTTCGCCATAGATATCTCCACCTCGAACAGCGCCACCGACCACAAAGTGGTGCCCTCCCCAGCCATGATCGGTTCCGTCGCCGTTGACCGCCAAAGTCCGGCCAAAGTCCGATGCAGTAAACAGAGTGACCTGCTGCGCAAGGCCTAGAGACGCCATCGCGCCGTGAAAGGCTGCGACGCCCCTATCAAGCTCGCGTAAGAGACTGGGCAGGTCGGAAGCCTGCGCTGAATGCGTGTCGAAGCCGCCGAGACCAACAAAGAAGATTTGGCGCGAAGCGGACAATTGGCCGCGGACCGCAATTGTGTTGGCTACCGCGCGCAACTGGGCGCTCAATGGACCGGCTCCAAACCCGCTGAAGCTAGGCATGCCTTGTGCAAGCGCCTGCCCGTAGAAATCGTTGCTATCCAAGCCGGCTGCAAACTTGGCTGCAATGTCCCGCTCAATCGCGTTCCCGCCTGAGAATGAACGTGAAGCCAACTGATCGCGAACAGCGTTGACGAAGGCCGGATCGGTCTGATCCGCAAATTCCTCAAGGATGTTGATTTGCGGGGCACCATTAATGCCGATGCGAAAGGGGGATGCGGTTCGACCGGTGAGAAAGGGCCCCACTTCTTCAGTCGAAATAGTCGTAAACTGCGGGCGGCTGCTGTTGCCCCCCGAGGCCAGAACCGCGTCAGCGAACAAACCACCCCAGCCAAACTGAGCGCCTTCAGGTGCCCCGGCCTGCCAGATATTCTGCTGATCGTTATGGCTGAAGAGGCGCGGCGGCACTTGCGCCACACCTGCTTCGAAAGCTTGGCGAGTGACCGGCTCGACAAGCGGCCCAACATTGGCAATCACAGCCGCATCGCCCGCGTCGTAGAGCGCCTTGATGCTCGCCAATTCCGGCGCGAGCGCATGCTGAGGTGGGTCTTCGGGCGGTCGGCTGGCACGAGTGAGCGGCAACAGCGACCCGCGATCTCGCGAGGCACCTTGCCGCGCCACAAAGGAGCGCCGAATGGCACGCCAGCCATCATACTCAGCCTGTTGAAAGGGGATCACCACATCGTGGCTGTCCATTCCGCCGAACAGAAATACGCAAACGAGCGCGCGATAGTCGGATGTGTCGGCAGCATGCGATGTGAACACTCCCGGGCCGCTTGTCATTGCGGTTCCGGCGATAGCGCTAGCGCCCAGCAAGCGGATAGCGTTGCGGCGGCTGATGGAAAGGTTGCTTGGCATTGGCGAGGCTCCTCAGCGCTGGACCAGATAATCGGGCGAGGTCATGATCAGGAAGATCGCCAACTGAACGCGCAGTTCGCGACCTTCCTCGTCCTGTTCATCGTCCAATGGGATTTGATTGACTGCACTCTCAATCGACGCGCGCGTTTCGCTCGACATTGTATCGTAAGTGAGAATGCGATCGAGGCGGTCGAGCAACACGGGCGCGTTGTTCGCCAGCGCGGTCTCAGCGGCATAGTCGGGACGCCAGGCGCTCGCGACTTCGGCGCCGTTGAACGGTATATTGAGCTCAGTCAGTTCGGCCTCAATCTCGCCGGGGTCCAGCATATCAAGCCCGCCAAAGACCCAGAACGACATAAAGTTGATGTAACCAGTCGTCGAAGTGGCGTTGACGATCTGCAATTCGGGCACCGTCATGCCCAAGGCGCCTGTTTGCGTCCCTGGTGCGGTGTATCCGGGGCGGTAGAAGTTGAAGACACTGCGCGCGCGAGGCGGAGGCTGCGACATAGCGCCCGGACCGCTCGTGTCCGTCAGCTCCAGCGCGTATTCGGGCTTGCTTGCTTCGACATCAAAGGCCCGCGCCCAATGGGTGAAGCGCAGAACAGGCTCTCGGATCTTGCCAAACTGCGCATTGTCCAGGGCCTGATCAATCTGCGCTGCGGGATCAAACAGGATGGCAGCAAGCGTGGGGGGTAAATCACCCTTGCTGCCATCCCCACCCCGGCGTCCGTCAGGCAGTAAAAAGCTGCCGGTATCAAACGCTGTTGCAACCCGCTCAACATAGTCAGGAGAGGGGTCGCTGGTTGTAAAGCGCTGTATCAACTGCCGCGACACGAAGGGCCCCACATTTGGGTGAGCCATTATGCAGTCCAGCGCTTGTGTGATGCTATCGAGCGTGCGGGTTCCAGCCGGAATGAAGCAATTTAGGAACCGCTTCTCGCGCTCCGAATGCAGCTCGTCGTTAAAGGTCATCGGGCGAAGAAAATTCTCGCCCAGATCGTCAACTTCGCCAACGGCATCGACCAGCGAAGGGTATTGTTGTCGATCAAGCCCTGCGATGTCCAAACCGGTGAACACGCGCGCAAGGCCAGTTACATCTTCATTGTTGTACAGCTCAACTGACTGACCATTCTGAAGCCGCGGTTCGCCATTGGGTTGCAGTTCAACGATGCCGACTGTGAACAATTGCAGCAGCTCACGTGCGTAGTTTTCATCAGGCACGCGTCCTGTCTCATCGGCCTTTTGGTTGCCCATATAGGTTAGCCACTCGCCCATGGCCGGGTTGTAGGTGATCGCTTCGAGCAGATCGCGGTAATTGCCAAAAGCATGGTTTCTCAGAATATCTTGGTATCCGACCATGCTTTCAGGCACATCCGACAATATCTCACCGCCCGCGTCGGATACGACTAAGATCTGCGACAAGGCGAATGCCATGCGCAAGCGCAGCTGATCGGGCGCATTGATGGCTTGCTTCCAGAACACATAAGAGGGCGCAGCAAACATGAGCTCACTCTCCTCCCCTTCCTCCTCAGCAAGCGCCAAATAGGCGTCGAAATCGGGCTCAACCAAAGTGGGCTCCATCGCGAGCTGCTGCGCGAACCATGATGATGCGGATGTACCTGTGAGGCTGGATACCTGCCCGGGCTTTGGACCAAATGTCGCTTGGGTCAGGAACCGAGCTGTGCTCTGTGAGGTCGCGAAAGCGCCTTCGCCCGTCGTGATCGATGGACCGTCTATCACGATAGGTGCAGAGCCGCTGTCTTCTCCGTCGCATCCGGTCAACAGGAATGACGCCGCCAGCGCCGAGGCGAAAGCAAGCTTGCGTGGGCTGGAATTGAGCCGCTGTCTGACCACCTTAACAAACTCCCGAAAAGATAACTCTCGTGAGAGCCTGTCTAACGCATGGCGAAGCCAGTGGAGGTTACAGTTTGCGGGGCGTTTCCATACAAATTTGTAAGGGAGAAACAGGGGCCTGTTACACGTCGATCAATGCCGAATTGGGAAGCGTAATCGCGACCACAAGACCGGGCTCGGTCGCCACAACTTCCGCCGTGCCTCCGTGTAGCCCGGCGATAGATTTAACGAGACTAAGCCCTAAGCCATTGCCGGCTTTGGTTCTCCCCGGATCCATCCGGACAAATCGGTCAAAGATGTCCTGTGCTCGGTTGGCTGGGATACCCGGACCGTCATCCCCAACCACAAGCTTTGCGTGATCATGGCCAGCGGTGAGCTCCAACCAAACCTTTGCACCATCGCGCGCATGCTCAAGTGTGTTTTCAAGCAAATTGGTAATCAGCTGCGCGATCAGATTGCGATCTCCCAAGACCGCAACAATGGGTGGGATTTCGGCTTCAAAGGCTTTGTCATCTTCTTCAAAGAGCGGATCAAAGCTTTCCGCCAGTTCGTTGGCCAGCTCGCTCAGATCGAAGTGCTCAAACGCCTCTCGCCGCGCCCCTGCTTCGATTTGGCCGAGCCGCAAGAGCGCATCGAGCGTCCGAAGAAGCGTCCCAATGTGTTCGTTGGCGACACCGGCATGCTCCTCGACCGCTTGCGGATTGCCCGCATCGCGTTCGATCAATTGAAGTCGACCAGCAATGTTGGAGATCGGCGTTTTGAGATCATGCGCGACATCGACAGTCACTCCTTCTAGATTGCGGGTCAGCGCCTCAATCCTATCGAGCATATCATTGACCCCGCCCGCAAGGCGATCAAACTCATCATCCTTATTTGAAAGCGGAATTCGCGCGTCGATGCGGTCAAAGCCAATAGCACTTGTTGTTGTAGCAATTGCATCCAGCCTGCGGAAAACAGAGCGACTTGTGAAATATGCCGAAATCAGTGCGATTGGGCCTAACGCCAAAACCAGGAAAAGTGTCGCCAGCCACATAACTTCATCGTTGTACAACACGCGGCCCGGAACAAAGCGTGCGATCACGAGCTCATAATCATCGCTAATCGCTTCGCGCGATACAATCAGCGGCTCATCGCCTAGATCGGGGTGCGTGAGGAAGTACCAATCGATCAGGCCGCCTGGCGGGTCGATACCGGGATAGCCAGCCAGTGTTTCATCATCCGCATTGAGAAGGCGAACAACCCGCTCTTCCTCTTCGAGCAAAAAATAGAGATCGTCAGGATCCCATATCCGCCGGCCATCATGCGCAAGCGCACTGGCCAAGGCTTCCAAACCTTCGTCTCGAACAAGGGCTTCTGCCTCCTCGCGCGTATCGGATAGCTCCGCCCGCAAAAGGTCGAATTCACTTTCGCGCACCACAGAATGGACCAACCAGCCCAGCGCGAGAAGCACCGCAAGGCTTGCGATTGCGGCAAGCACTGCGCGGCGAAAAACGCTTGATCCAAAAACGGACCCTTTTTTGGATTTATTGGGCCGAGAGGACATAGCCAGACCCTCGAACTGTCGTGATGAGATCGCGATCAAAAGGTTTATCCACCTTCGCGCGTAGACGACTGAGGTGAGTTTGCACGAGGCTGGTCTTAGGATCAAAATTGTAGCCCCAGATCCGATCGAGTAGCATCGTACGCGTTACCAATTGCCCTTCGTTCAGCATCAAAAACTCAAGGATCCTGTATTCGCGCGGCAAGAGATCAAGAACCTGCCCAGCTCGCTCAACGCGTTGCTTGGTCCGCTCCAGCACGAGGTCGCCCACCGCGATCACAGTCGGGGCTTCCTGAGCGAGCGGCTTGCGCCGTGCGAGCGCTTTGAGCCGGGCGTAGAGCTCAGCAAATGCGAAGGGCTTAACTAGGTAATCATCAGCGCCTGATTCAAGGCCCGAGACGCGATCATCTATGCCAGAGAGCGCGGTAAGCATCAGAATAGGCGTCTCGAGGCCCGCTTTGCGCATAACTTCAGTGGCATCGGCTCCGTCCATTTTCGGTAGCATGCGATCGAAGATGATAACATCGAAGGCTCGGCTGCCAGCTTGTATCATCCCTTCTTCGGCGTTGAGCACATGAAGCAGCGTGTCGCCAGCCTCGGCCAATCCACGCGAGATGAAGTCCGCCGTTTCCTGATTGTCCTCGACCAAAAGAATTTTCAACGCAGCAGACCTATTCCAGAAACGTATGGTGAGCTCGCTAGCAGGAATCGGCGACTTCGAGCAAACACGGACCAGGAGACAGCAAATGGGTCGTGAACTCCCGGTCGGCTATTGGTTGCAACTGAGACTAAGCCGCCAGTCCGCTCATATTGGTCAATAATCAGCCAAAGAGCGTCAGGTTATGGGGGTGAAAGCGGTCACTCAAAAAATGCTACTCAGTGATGCGAATGCGGACATTCCACTCGCGGCCCAAACTTTCCAATTACTTGGCGTTTTTGGCTAGATACCCGTCAACCAGATACGCGACGCTATCGAGAGCCAGTTGGCGGACATCGTCGATAGTGCCGATGGGTGAGTGTTCGCCGATTGCAATGCAGCCATGCGTGGATGCCCAGATCTGCCTTGCGAGGCGGACCTCCTCTGGCCCCACTTCCATCGCGCCTGACAGGAGCGATATGACTAACGCCCAATGCTTGAAGCTGGCCTTGGCTGCATCGCGAGCGCGCTCGCTGGGCGGCGCGACCGAGGAATTCATGCCGAACATGAGCGCATACCTGTGTCGGTTGGCTAGAAAGAAATCGAAGTAGATCGCTGCGGAACGCAAGACCGCGTCTCTGGGGTCATTCTCACTTTTCGCTTGCTCGACCCTTTCACCCAGCTCGGCAAAGCCAGCCACAAAGAGCGCTTCGCACACCTGATCTTTGCCACCGAAGTGGCTGTAGACACCCATTGTCGAAAGCCCTGCGCGCGCGGCGATATTGCGCACGGTTAGCGCTTCAACGCCTTGCTCGCGGAGGATTGCGCTGGCGGAGGCCTCAATTTTGGATCGCGTATCGACCTGTTTGCTCATTTCTATTGCTCTATCGCTATAACGTTGTTATTTCCAGGGTTATAACAACGTTATAGAAAGGTCATTTGTATGAGCCGTTGGGTGCAAGGAGCTTATGCTCCGGTCGAACAGGAAGTCGATTGTGTCGATCTGGAGGTTGATGGCGTCATCCCTCCTGAGCTTAATGGTATGCTTGCGCGCATCGGCCCAAACCCGATCGGCGAAGTGGGTGAAGACCACCAGCTGTTTCTGGGTGATGGCATGATACACTCGCTCACGCTCGAAGGCGGGCGAGCTGTCAGCTACCGCAACCGTTGGGTGCGCACTGAGCCCGTTGCCGGCAAGTTAGGCGAAGAGCCTAAGGACGCACCGATCGATCATCTCGATTGCGCAAACACCCATATCTTCCCGTTTGCAGGATCGCTTTACGCGCTCACCGAAACGTCGATCCCATACGCCGTATCGTCCGATCTCGACACCGAAGGGCGCGCTGACTTCGATGGTTTCATTGACACAGGCTTTACCGCTCACCCCCATGTTGACCCGCGCACCGGCCAGATGCACGCTATCGGCTATGACGTAAGCCCCGACAAGGCGGCCACGCACTTTGTCTTTGCCGCCGATGGCTCACCTTTGCGCAAGAACGTCCTCGAGCTGGGTGGCTCTTCTTGGATTCATGATTTCGCCGCCAGCGAGCATTTCATGATCGTTTGGGACCTTCCGCTTCAATACAACACCGAAATGGCCGCTGCTGGAGCGCAGATCCCGTTTCGTTGGACGCCCGGTTATGAAGCGCGAGTTGGATTGCGCAGGCTCGATGCCGAGGATGCTAGCGTTCTGTGGTTCGACGGCCCGCAGGCCTTTGTCTTCCACCCCGTGAACGCGTGGGAAGAAACCGATGCATCGGGCAAAATTATCAAGGTCGTGTGCGACACCTGCCGCTATCCCAAGATGTACGACCAGGTGCGCACAGGGCCTGGCGATATGGCCCCGCCGCAGCTCTATCGTTGGACCTTTGACCTCACCACGGGACAGATGACCGAGGAACAGATCGATCCGCGCGCTCAGGAATTTGCTCGCATTGACGATCGCTTCTGGGGCCAAAAACACAATTTCGCTGTAACAACGGAGTTGTTCCGCTTCACTGGCGAGACCGGCATTATTGCGCACTATGACGACGCAGAGCCCCAGGCTTGGAGCATGGGCAAAGGCGTCGTGACCAGTGAGGCCGTCTTCGTGCCCGAGTCGGATACGGCTGCCCAAGGCGAAGGCTATGTTCTGGCCGCAGCGACCGATGCGCAAAGCGGTGCCTCGCGCGTGTCTATTTTCGATTCCCAGAAAGTTGCCAAGGGGCCGCTCGCTGAAGTGCTGTTGCCAGTCAAAATGCCCGTGACATTCCATGGAAGCTGGCTTCCAGCCGTCAAGTAGAAAAGGGGCCGGAAATGACCGCTTTAACACCCTTGGAAATTGCCCTCGCTTACTTCGCGGCTTGGAACGCACACGACGTCGACCAGATTGCCTCTCTATTCGGCGACTCCGGCACATTTTGGGACAACCAGATGCCCGAACCCCGACCAATGCGAGAATTGAAGCCAGGTTTCATAGGGCTGATGGCCTTAACGAAGAACCTGACTTTCGATGTTGGTGGGACTTTCGAGGCGGGAGACGGTCGCGTTGTCGTAGAATGGATTATGAAAGGCGAGAAGGGTGATGGATCGTCCTTCGCCATACCTGGCATCGACGTGTTCGAAATTGAGGACGCAACCATTACGGCTGCGCGCGCTTACATGAATCCAACCGCGCTCTCATGAATGCAAAGCTCTTAGCGCTTGCCTTTGGGCCTCTTGCGTTTGGCCTAAGCGGCTTTGCTTTTGTCGGGCTGATCGATCCGATGGCGGCAGACCTCAATGAAAGCGTGGCGGTGATCGGTCAATTGCAAGCGGCGTTCTTCATTGCTTGCGGGATTGGCGGGCCATTCGTGGCGCGCGCCACAGGAGGGTTTGATCGCAAGCGTCTATTGCTTTGGGTCATCGCTGGCATGGCTGCCATGAACGCGGTCTCTGCGATCGCGAACAGTTTCGAAGCGATCGTTTTCGCGCGATTGGTTGGCGGCGTCTTTGCGGCGCTCACTTTGCCAGTTGCTTCGACGATTGCCGTGGGTCTGGTCGATGAGGCCAAACGCCCTAAGGCGATTGCGATTGTTCTGGGCGGGTACACGGTCGCGTTTCTTCTCGGAATACCCGTAGCGACTGCACTGGGTGACTGGCTGGGCTGGCGCGCTGCGTTCTGGTTGGCGAGCGTGAGCGGGATGGTTGCGCTTGGCATAACTCTTTTAGCCGTTCCGTCAGAAGGCAGCGCCCCGTCAGCGATAAGCGCCAGCTTCAAAGCCGCTCTGGTGGAACAGAACCCAAAGCTTCTGCTCATAAGCCTCATCGGCTTCACCGCTACGTTTACCACTGTTAGCTTTATCGGGCCCATCATAACCGCCGTTACCTCGCTTGAAGGGGCGGCGATCGGAGCGGTCCAGATTTCGACCGGCGTCGGGAGCCTATTAGGACTTTCGGCGGGTGCCTACCTCGCGCGCTTTCCATTACGATATTCTCTCGAGGTCAGTATGACGGTGGCGGCTATTACCCAGGCAGCGTTTTCATTGGGCATGTTCAACGATCTTGGCGTTCTCGCCATCCCCAGCGTCATCGCTATCATTATCTTTGGTTCTGGCGCTATGTTTGCAACAAATCCAATCGTCCAGACAGAGCTGGCACGGTCTTCAGGCCCCGCAGCAACCATTGCCTTCGCACTCAACAGTTCGATGATTTATTTGGGACAAGGGCTTGGAGCGGTCTGCGGTGGACTAGTAATCGCTTTCGGCTCGCTTTCATGGACAGGCTTCGCAGGCGCTGTTCTGGCTGTTTTTGCGACTATGGCAGTTGCGTCTATAAAGCGAAGGCCTCAAGGCCAATCGGTCCGTTCCTAACAATGCCCGCAACAAAAGGTGACTGACCACTATCGGCCCAGATCAAGCCTCGGCTGGACGTCCGGGATTGGGGGTGAAAGCGGACCATCGGCCTTTGTTTAACGAAGGCTCATCGAAGGGATTTGTGCTGTTTTGATCTTGGGCACTACCGATATCCCTGTCTCATTGGCGTTTCGGTATGTGTCGAAGCCCCCGAAGCGATATTCTCATGGCACTGAAGGTCGACTTCCAGCATAGGTGCAAGCGACGCTCCGATTGCGGTGACCTGCTTCTCATGAACCAAATCCTGACTGTGGCTATCTTTGTAGCGCTTGCGACATGCGTTGCGATCGTGCTGCGCTATAGTCAAACGCGGCTTGAGGGTGACGATCCTCAAATCCTGAGCACGTTTATGGCGATCCTTTTTACATCGGGACTGGACGTGGGATTGGTCATGTTCCCTTTGACCGAGTTCCCGGTTTACGAGGCCGAAGCGGAATATGGATTTACAAACCCGCTGGCGATTGAGTTCGGCTTTTGGGGTTTCTTGATCTGGGCCTTCTACTTTTTGACAACGTTCTATTTCTGCATCGTTGAGCCCAAGCTCAAGCTCTTCGAGCTTGGGCCGATCCGCTGGATCAACAACCTCACGATCATCGCGACCTGCGCGTTCACGGGTTTTTTGTTTTTGAGCTACCTGCCCACCTACATCGACGGCATTTCCGAAATCGCTCGCTACATTCTGGTCGCCTTGGTGGTGCTGATCGCTGTCTGCTCAAGCACTGATATCCGCTATGTTAAGTGGTTGAGCGTGGGATCCACGGCGCTCTTCTTTGCTCTGATCGCGTTGGTCTGGTGGGTCAGCGGGTTGAGCCTCAAAGCGCTGGTCGCGACAGCCGGTAATCTGAGCGGGTATTTTGCAAACCTTCCTAAATTCATCGCGCCGCTCACCGATTACCACGCTTTCTACCTGTTCTGGTGGTTTGCTTGGAGCATCATGATCGGGCAGTTCGTCGCCCGCTTTGTGGGCGGCTGGAGGGTCTGGCACCTGCTCATCGCCTTGCTGGTGATCCCCTCGCTTTCGATCGCGCTTTGGTTTTCGGTCTTATTCTTCGTCCATAGTGAAGGCATCGTTCTTTCTAGCCAGATCCGTCTGGCGATGGTGACCGTTGGCGTGATTTTCGTGATCAACTCACTCGATTCGCTAACCCGATTGTATTCCGAGAATCTGCTCTTAACCGTCGCTCGACTTGGCCAGGGCCGCTATATCACGACGCATTGGTTTCTGCTGTTTGGCCTCATCCTGCTGTATCAGTTGACACCGCTCAAAATTGAATGGATCGGCCTTGTGGTCATTGGCCTTTATGGCTGCATCTACACGCTCGTTTTTCGTCGGCGAGCGGACTGGCTTTCACCAAAATTCGACAGGACAATTGCGTAGTGAACACGAGATTTGACTTCATCGTCGTGGGCGCGGGCTCCGCGGGCTGCGTGCTTGCAAATCGCCTTTCCGAAAGCGGTGAGCACACCGTTGCATTGCTCGAAGCCGGCGGACGCGATCGCAACATCCTGATTCAGCTGCCAACCGCGTTGTCCTATCCAATGGCCTCCAAGACGTACAACTGGGGTTACGATTCCGATCCAGAGCCGGCGGTTAACAACCGACGCATCACTTGCCCGCGCGGCAAGGTGTTGGGCGGGACATCCTCTATCAACGGTATGGTCTATGTGCGCGGTCACGCCTGCGACATTGATGAATGTGAGGAACATGGCGCGCAGGGCTGGAGCTTTGCTGACTGCCTACCCTACTATAAGCGCGCGGAGACCTGGCAGGGCGGCGAGGACGAGTATCGCGGCGGGTCGGGACCCTTGGGCGTAGGCGGCGGCAACAATATGACCCGCAACCCGCTCTATCAGGCGTTCATCGACGCCGGGGTAGAGTCTGGATACCCGCGCACCGAGGACTACAACGGATATTGCCAAGAAGGCTTTGGCCCGATGCATATGACGGTCAGCGGC
>CALCCG010000062.1 GCA_937899785.1 uncultured Erythrobacter sp.
CCCGCGCATGACACATCCAGCCAAGCTCCTCCTCCCGCTCACCGCGCTTGTGGCGCTTGCTGCTTGCGATGCGCCTGATCCTGCGGACTATGGCGGCGGCGCCAAGGGCGAGGCGATTGCCAAGTGCATCACCAAAACCGAGCGCGCCGACGGCACGGTGACGCGCGAGCAGTCGGGCGAGATGTGCACCTGCCTCACCGACAAGACCATGGCGGCCCTCACGGGCGGCGGCATGGCCAAGGCCTCGCTTGAGCGCGCCTTTGTCGGCTGCGCCAAACAGGCCGGGATCGAAATCACCGACTGAGCGGGTCGCCCCTCGGCGTCCCCATTTTCCTACTCGGCCCTAAAGGGCTAAATGGTCGGGCTCCCGCGCTTTTGTTTAACCTCAAGCGCCAGCGCGGACGTCCGCTTCTTCTGGCGTCCGCTTAGGCTTACGCGCCTTAAGCCGGGGCGGACGCCTAAGAAGCGCTGGCGTCCTTGCGGTTGCGGCGCAACCCTTATCTGGAGCTCCCCATGCCCTACGATCCGTCCATCTCGCAGGCGCTCGCGCCGACCATTGAAGCCCTGCCGCGCGACGCCTCGCGTCCGCCTCAGACGCAATTTAGCCGCGCGCTTCAAGCGCAGTTCCTGCGGCGGCTTGCCGATAGCGGGGAGGTTCGCGTGGCCGTCTCGGCGCTGCCCGTGTCGCACCAGACGGTCTATCGGATGCGGCGGGCGTGCCGGGCCTTTGCGCAAGGGTGGGACGCGGCGTTGATTGTCGCGCGGCAAAAGGCGGAGGACATTCTCGCTTCGCGCGCCATGAACGGGGTCGAGGAAGAGGTCTATTATCACGGCGAAGTGGTCGCGACGCGGCGGCGTTATGACGCGCGGCTGTTGCTCGCGCATCTCGCGCGGCTCGATCGCAAGGCCGAGAACGCGGATATGGCGGCGCTGGCTGAGCGGTTTGACGCGGTGGTGGAAGCGTTCGAGACCCATAGGGTTGAGGGGCACGGGGCCGAGACCCACGGGTCCGAGAGCCACGAAGACGGTGCAGAGCCGCTTCACGAGACGGTCGATCTGACGCCTGTGACGCTCCCCCAGACGCCTCAGGATTTAGCGTCAGGACCGTGTAACACGTGGTCCATGTCTCAAGACGCTAGCGAGCCCGAGGCTGATGAGTCTGAGGCTGATGCGTCTGAGGCTTCTGGGCCTGAGGCCTGCCGGAGCTCGAACGGCGGCTGCGCGCGATGGAGGCGGCTCGGCCCGACGACGCGCCCACGCTGACGGAACTGGCCGAGGCGTGCTCGTGTGAGACGGAGCGTCTTGGGCAGAGCGGGGCTGCGCGCGCCGCTCCCAGCCAGGGCGCCATCGAAGCCGCGCAGCTGCTTGCCTTCGAAGCGGGTGAGCCCGACTGGTGGACTGCGACCGGAACGGATGCGGGGGAGGGGGACCCAAGGGTGAGCCCTGAGGCGCCAGACGAGGGCGCATGACGACCCTCCGCCCCCTCCTTGCCGACCTCCCGCTAGCCCTCGCTCTGGCCGCGTGCGACGCGCCCGATCCCAACGAGTGTGGCGGCGGCCGCGGGGCAAGGCGGTCGCCAAGTGCATCACGCGCACCGAGCGTGCGGGCCGGGGTCGAGGTTACCGATTAGGGCGCAACGATGTCGAGCTGCACGCGCGCGTGGCCCCGCTGGATCAGGCCGATGCGCTGCGCGGCGGCGCGCGACAGGTCGATCGCGCGCCCGGCGATGAAGGGCCCGCGATCGTTGATGCGCACCGTGACGGCGCGGCCATTGGCGGGGTTGGTCACGCGCACGCGGGTGCCAAAGGGCAGCGTCTTGTGCGCGGCGGTCATGGCGTTCATGTCGAAGCGCTCCCCGTTGGCGGTGAGGCGGCCATGGAAGCGCTTGCCGTAATAGGAGGCGACCTTGGTGCCCAGGCTGCGCAGAACGCGGGGCCCGCGTGGGGGTTCGAACGCCGAAAGGTCAACAGCGCCGGGATCCACGAGGGTGATGGGTGAGGGCGCTCCAAGCGGGTTGAAGGCGGCGGCGAAGGTGGGTCCGGGCGGGGGGTCTTGGGGCTCATGGGCGGTGGCGCCGGGGGCAAGCAAGGCGGCGTTGGCTTTGTCGTCGACGCCTTTGCGATCGCCATCGCCAGCACTCTCGCCGACACCATCGGCGGCACTGTCGCCAGCGGCGAAGGCGGATCCTGAGGGCAACAAGACGGCGGCTAAGGCGAGCGCGCCTCGCGCCAGCGGCGCGCGGATATGGCGGCGCTCGGGGCCGCGGTTGGGGCGTGCCGGCCAGGGCGTCATTCGCGATCTCCTATCCCGACCAACGGCATACACCCGATGCGCAAGCCAGGCCAATCGCGGGCAACACGCAGCGGCGCGTTAACGCGGCGCTCTGCCGCAAAGGCGCGACGTTGATTGGCAAAGGGCCCGGGTCTGAAAGCGGAGTTCGCAAAGCAAATGGGGCCGGCATTGCTGCCGACCCCACTCTCACCGACGCGTGGGCGTCTTGTCTCGGATGTCTCTCCGGCAAGCCGGTCTTCCATCCTTTCCAAGACGCGCTTGGCGTCCGATGTCTCACGCCGTTCGCGGTCGATCCTCCAATCCGTGCTCGAAAGCCCGTATCTTTGGCGCGCTCCGAAGAACGCCTTTCCGCGGCTGGCTTCGTCACCGGCGCTCGCGCCGGCATCCGGCCTCGCTTCCTTCCGCGTTTCGCGCCTGTCTTCGACCGAAGCCTCCAACCGACGTTCCGCGCGTTTTCCGCGAAACCGAGACTGTTCGCCCATACGGTTCCCGATTTCAAACGGTCGCTTTTGGTTTGACCCTCCGGCGCCCTCAATCGCGATCCAAGCTCGCAGTCTTTCACGCTGATATGACTTCGCTCTTCCCTCAAACGATCCATCTTGCACCAGGCCAAGACCTTCGGCATGACGTCTCTCGAAAAGCGCGTGGACAGCTACCAACGCGGGCTTCGATACATAAAACGTCGTTGTTTCAGTGCCTTGCGGCTCTTTGCTTCAACGCCTTCTGTCCCGAAGACCTTTTGAAACTGCGCCCGAATCCGCGTTTCGGCAAGTGTGGCAAGAGCGACTTATCCACTTTTCCCCCGATGATCTGTGGACAGTGGTGGACAACTCAACGATTCGTCGCATTGACAGAGACTAGGCCGGAACTCTGCCGCTGATTCCGAGTCGGGGTTAGTTGCCTATGGCAAGTTTGGCTTTGTGAAAATTGCGCGACTCAAGCGCGAGGGCGCGAGCGGTGGGTGAGTTCGATTCGTCCCAAACCCCGATCAGCGCCCGCTGCGATCGCGCTGCGCCAGGAGTCGCAAACGAAGAGCGTTGAGCTTGATAAAGCCCGCCGCATCCTGCTGATCGTAGGCGCCCGCGTCGTCCTCAAAGGTTACATGCGCTTCGGAATAGAGCGAGTGCGGCGACTTGCGTCCGACGACCTGCGCCAGCCCCTTGTAGAGCTGAAGGCGAACGGTGCCGGTCACCTTCTCCTGACTGAGATCAATAGCGGCCTGCAGCATCTCGCGCTCAGGCGCAAACCAGAAGCCGTTATAGATGAGCTCCGCGTATTTCGGCATCAGCTCATCCTTGAGATGCGCCGCCCCGCGATCGAGTGTGATCTGTTCAATTCCGCGATGCGCGCGCGCGTAGATCTCGCCGCCGGGCGTTTCGTACATGCCGCGCGACTTCATGCCCACAAAGCGGTTTTCGACAAGGTCAAGCCGGCCAATACCATGCTTGCGGCCCAGATCGTTGAGCGCAGTTAGCAAGGTCGCTGGGCTCAACGCTTCTCCGTTCAAGGATACGCCGTCGCCGCGTTCAAAGCCGACTTCGATGTATTCGGGCGCTTCGGGCGCCTCGACAGGGTGGTCGGTGCGCGAATAGACATAGTCCGGCGTTTCTTCCCAGGGATCCTCAAGCACTTTCCCTTCCGACGAGGTGTGCAACAGGTTGGCATCGGTCGAGAAGGGGGCGTCGCCGCGCTTGTCTTGCGGGACTTTGATCTGGTGGGCTTCGGCCCAAGCGATGAGCGCGGTGCGGCTGGTCAGATCCCTTTCGCGCCTCGGAGCTATTACGGTGA
>CALCCG010000063.1 GCA_937899785.1 uncultured Erythrobacter sp.
TCCGCGATGTCCTCGATCCCCGCGTCGCGCGCGGTCTTCAGGAGGGCGTCGGTCATGCTCCGGCTCCCGCTCCGGCGGCCCGCACGGCGCAGCCGTCGGTGGCCGCAGGGTGCGTGGCCGCCTCGAGCCGGTCGGCCGGGTGCGCGGGGGCGGCGACGCGCTCGTCGACGATCCCATACCACGAGTTGCGCTGCCTCGGCGTGAAGCCGGCCCACTGGATCAGGTGCTCGACGCGCTGGACGGACTCGAGGTGGAAGCAGCCCGCCGCCGAGACGACGTTCTCTTCGATCATCGTTCCGCCGAAGTCGTTGGCGCCGTAGCGCAGGCTCATCTGGCCCATCTTCATCCCCTGCGTGACGTAGCTCGTCTGGATGCTCTCGACGTTGTCGAGGAAGATCCGGCTGAGGGCCTGGACGCGTAGGTACACCGCCGGGGTCGCCTTCTCGGGGTAGAGGTGCTCCTCCGGCGTGCCGTCGGGCTGGCACGTCCACGAGATGAACGCCGTGAAGCCGCCGGTTTCGTCCTGAAGTTCTCGACCGCGTTCGAAGTGTTCGATGCGCTCGGCGAGGGTCTCCACGTGTCCAAACATCATTGTGGCTGTTGATTTGCCGCCCAGCTGGTGCCAGACACGCATGACGTTCAGCCAGTCGTCGGTCAGCACCTTGCCGCGGGTGATCTCTTTGCGGACCCGGTCGACGAGGATCTCGCCGCCGCCGCCCGGCACGCTGCCCAGCCCCGACCCGGCCGCGCCGGAACGCCCAAGACAGTCCATCGCCAGGCCCTTGGCCGATTCAATCGATTGGTCGACCTCTTCGCTGCTGCCCGCGACGACGTTCATAAGAAAGTCGGCGGGAGTTCCCGAGGTTGGATCGTGCGGGGTGAAGCAACCGCTTTCAGCCGCCAAAGAATTGACCAGAGCGCGCGGCGATCCAAGATCGTATTCGGTCCACCCCTGTGTGTCGCCTTCCAGCACGGCGATGGTGCCCATGCTGCTTTCACACTGGTTCAGCTGAACGGGTTCTTTCTTCTTTTTCTTCGCCAGTGCGGGCGCGCTGGCGCTCATGGCGCTGGCGGCCAAGGCGACAATCGCGAGACTGGAAATGGCGTTCGAAAGTGTCTTTTTCATCGGTTACTCCCCAAGGCATTGTGATGAAGCGACTGTGAGCGAGAGAGAGGAGCCCGCCCACACACAGTCGCCTTTAGAGAGATGACAAAGCCTGTTAGGCGACCTCGCAGGCGCTTGGATCGCGGCCCTTAGCGGCTTGCCTCACGGCCCCGGCTAAAGGTGATCGCGCCGCCCATGATGCGCTCGGCTTGGCGGATCGCCGCCTCACGAGAGAGCGTGGCTGGGTTGGCGGGCGCGTCATTTGCGCTGGCGCCCGGAGCCAGAAGGCCAAGCGCTTGCGGCGCTTGTGTTCCTTGCGGGGAGGCTCCGCTCGTTCCACTCCACCGGCTCCAGTCCGCGCTTGAAGCCGCCGCCGCGCTTGGCGCAACGCTCGCAAGCCCGCGAGTGTCGGCGGCGCTGGTGGCCGCGCCCGATCCCGCCGCCTGAAACAGCATCAGGCCCTGCATATCGGTCGTCGTGCCATTTTCGCGGTTGCTCACGCCAACGAACAAACCAACGCTACGCCCCTCACTGCCGAAGAGATTCCCATCGAAGGTCATCCCGCAGATATCATCGCACGCGCCGCCTGTGCCGGTTACGCGGGTCGATCCGGTAAGATTGTTGAAGCTCGCTCCGAAATTGAGATTGGGGTTCTCGCGGATTTCAATGCCTGACTGGCTTGGGTCCGCGATCCCGCCAGCCGTCTCCACAGACCATGTGCGATTGCCCAGCGCCGCTTCGATCGCCAAGCCCACCGTCGGCGTCGTTCCGAAAGCGATCGCCATATCGCCGGTCAATGTGCCTTGCTGGGTCGAGCCGTCCACGGTCAGGGGTGTTGTCGCGATCAGGTCGTAATTGACCGCGCCGGGTGTCGGCAGGGTCTGGGGCGCGTTGCCTGACACCGCGTGATAGCTGACTGTGGCTGGTGTTTGTTCAACGCCGCCGTTGAAACGGATCGGGCCATCGCTCCAGCGCGCCCAGGCCATATCGGCGTTGGCGCCGTTATCGCTGATCGTCGCGTTTGATGCGTCCGCCACGGACGCGAACTGGCCTCTGGCGTCAAAGCCCACCAAAGCGCCGTTTACATAGCTCGCATCGCCCGTGCCGCGCGCGCCGGAATTGCCCACAAAGGTGAACTGATCAGCCAGCGTGCCGGTGAAATCGGGCGCGATAAGCGTATCGCTGGATCCTCCCGTACCCCCTCCAGAGCGCGTGCCGATGCCATCGACAGCGGTGCCGCCCGCTTCGAACACGGCGGTGCCTGCGAACTGGCGGATGTTGTCGCGCACCGTGTAGACAAAGCCACCGTGGCTGGCCCCATCGCCGAACAGGCCGCCTTGGACAAAGGCAAAGCAATTGCCGGTGCAAGCGTCGCCTGACGTGCCGCTAATGCCGATCTGGCTCGCAAAGACGCCATCGTTGCTGCGAAGGAAAATGTTGCTCTGCGCCGGGTCCGCTGCGCCGCCCGGAGTGGTCGCCGCAAAGTTCACATCGTCAATCTCGACATCGAAATTGATCCCGATGCGCGCCTGCGTGCCGAAGGCAACGGCCATTTCGCCGGTGAAGAAGCCAAACTCGCCTTGCGCGCCCTCAGGGCTGGAGGGCGCGGTTCCATCGACAAGGGCGTAGGTGACGGTGCCCATCTGCGGCAGGTTGATCGCAGGCGGCCCGCCCAGATAATAGACGACCGAATTGTCCTGTCCGGGAATATCGGTGATGCGGTAAGCAGACAGGGCCAGAATATCGCCGACGCGCCCTTCGTCCACCAGATCCCATCCGCGATCGGCCAGCGGCGTGAAGCTTGAGGTCACCACAAACTGGCTGCCATCGGCGCGTTGCACGTTGGTGATCTGGCCGCTGTCGGGCACGCTGAAAGTCAGGTTTTTGGAATTGGTGGAATTGCCCCCGCTGCCGCTGAGATAGATCGAGCCGGGCAAGGTCGCTGACAGGTCTTCGCCGCCGCCTGTGTCGCCGCCGTCAAGAGTGCCTTTCGCGCCAAATATGACCGCACCGATCAGGTCGCGTTCGGGCTGGCCCGGATTGCTGAAACTGCGATCGGTGGGGAAGCTGCGATAGGTGAAGGCCACGCGCTCGGCGTCGCTCTCTCCGGCTAGCCCACCCAGAAACTGCAGCGTGCAATCGCCCGTCGGGCAGGCGCGCCCGGTTGTGATAAGCTGAGGTGTCAGCGTGATACGATCCGCCACGAATTGCGGGGCCGCTTCGAAATCGGCCACCTGAGTGGTCGCGAAGTTGGAGCCGGTGCCAAACACATAGGTTTCATCGTTGATCGCGATTTCGCCTGCCAGCCGGTAGGTCACTTGGCTGCCGCCAAAAGTGAAGGCGAGATCCGCCTCAAACGTGCCCGGCGCCGCCGCGCCGTCGTAAAAGACCGGGCGCGTCGCGGAAAGCACATCGTATTCGATCGTTCCGGTGGTCGGTATGGTGCCGGTGAAGGGCGCGACGACCGCATAGGCAAGGCCGCCATTTTCAGGCAGCGTTTGCAGGCCTCCCGGAATGGTGTTGATCGTCCCATTGGTGAAGCGGCCAATCACCGCTGAAGCGTCGCCGCCGATATCGGTCAGGACTGAGGTGCCCAGATCGAAGAAGGGTGAGGTGAACACCCCTTGATCATCGACCGCGCCGTCCTGGCCAATCCGCGATTGCTGGCTGACTTGCGTGTTGGCGTAGATGTTGAGGTCGCTGGTCGCGTCAAAGCCGCCCGCATAGCCCAAGAGAGGTCCACTGCCGCCGCCCATGCCGCCTCCACCGCCGCCCATATTGGCGGGAAGACCTGCGAACTGATCCGCATCGCCACCGCCAGCGAGAAACGCGAAGTAGTCGACGAAGAACGCGTCGAGCCCGGCAAAACCGGCAAGCCCCCCTTGCGCGTTGGCCAAGAGCTCAAGGTACGCGTTCAACGTCGCCTGATCGAGAACGGTGTATTCGCTTGGCAATCCCCCTGCGGCGAGGAATGCGAAATAGGCGTTCAACTCGTCCACATAATCGGCGTAGATCGGCAGGCCTGCAAACTGGTTGGGCGCGCCTCCATTGGCGAGAAACGCGAAGTAAGCTTCCAACAATTCGGCGTTTGCGCCTAGGCGCGCGTCAAGCTCGCCTGCGCTGTCCAGCGCTTCGATAAAGCTGGCCAGAACCGAGAGGTCTTCGTCCGAGAAATCGGCCGGGAAACCGCCCGCTTCTAGGAAGTGCGCGTAGGCGTTCAGCGAGGCGGCAAAGGCACCGAAGTCTGGCGGGACGGGAAGCTGCGCGAAGTTGTCGGGGTTTCCGCCGCCCGAGACGAAGGCGAAATAGGCCGCGTAGAAATCTCCCAGTTCAGGCAGGAAGGTGCCGGTTGCGCCTGCCGCCTGTAGCTCGGCCAGATATTGCGCGATGATCGCTTGAG
>CALCCG010000064.1 GCA_937899785.1 uncultured Erythrobacter sp.
CCACTTCGGCCCAGCTGAGATAGAGCGTGCGCGCATCGGTGCGGGTCGCTGCGCTTTCGAGGAAGGCGATATCGCCAAGACCGCCCTGGCCACCATAGGCGACTTCAGGCACGCCGCTGACTTCGATGATCTCGCCCGTGCGCGTCTGCATCATTTTCAGCTTGCCCGCCTTTTCCGTGATCGCGATCACGGGACGGCCGGGCAGAAATTCAATCGCCCAAGGGCGTTCAAACGTGCCCATCTCTTCCATTGCAAAGCCCGCGTCTTGCGCCGAAGTCTTCGCGCTTTCCCCACCTTGTGCAAGGGCGCAGCTTGCGAGCGCGACGGCGGACAGGGATAGGACCAGCGGAAGTTTGGAGATCGTGTTCATGAAAGGGGTAACTCCCGATATTGACTGTGGCGCCCAGCGGCTGGTCATTGGCGTTGACGAAGCCGGGCGAGGACCATTGGCCGGACCGGTTGTGGCAGCGGCCTGCGTGTTGGGAACCCGCGTACCCAATGGCCTGAACGATTCCAGAAATTATCCGCCAAGCGCCGCGCGGCGCTCGATGAAGAGATACGCGCAAGCTGCGCTTTCGCTATCGCTGTGGTCCAGCCTGACGAGATCGACCGGGTCAATATCTTCCAAGCCACCATGCTGGCGATGACGCGCTGTGTCGGCGAATTGTGCGCTGCGTTGGGCCGCGAAGTGGGCGAGGTTTTGATCGATGGCAACCAAACGCCCGAACGCCGGTGCGAAGAGTGGGTTTGGCCCGCGCGCGCGATCGTGGGCGGCGACGGGATCGAGCCCGCGATCAGCGCCGCCTCCATTCTGGCCAAGGAGTACCGCGATAGTCTGATGATCGCGGCGGCCGAGCGCCATCCCGAATACGGTTGGGAACGAAACAAGGGGTATGGGACTAAGGACCATATGGAAGCCTTGCGTATCCATGGCCCCACCGCCTTGCACCGCCGGTCCTTTGCGCCCGTCGCGCAAGCCTCTTTGCTCTAAACCCTCGATTGCCCTAAGCGCCCCAGCCCATGACAAACGCCATCCTCTTAAGCCTTGCCGGCCTGATCGGCCTTGCCCTTGGCGGCGAGCTGTTGGTGCGCGGCGCGGTGGGGATTGCGCAAAAGCTGGGCGTTTCCACGCTGTTCACCGGCCTTGTTATCGTCGGCTTTGCGACCTCGATGCCCGAAATGGTGGCCAGCGTGGAGGCCGCTCTGCAAGGATCGCCCGATATCGCCTGGGGCAATGTGGTGGGATCGAATTTGGCGAACACGTTGATGATCCTGGGCGTTTCGGCGCTGGTTATGCCGATGGCGCTAAGCGGGGGCGGACGGCGCGACGCGGTGGTGGCGCTGGCGGCAACCCTGGTGCTGTGGGCCTTGGCGGCGAGCGGTGTGGGCGCACGCTGGATCGGCTTCGCGCTTCTGACCGGGATCTTCGTCTACATTATCTGGCGCTACAAGTTTCCGGGTGAAACCGCAGTGGAAGAGCCGAGCGCAAAAGGTGAAGTCAACGCGGCTGTCGCGGGCGTGCAATTCCTCGCAGGGCTGGGTGTGCTGGTTGCGGGCGGTCAAGCGCGGGTGGCCGGCGCGATTGAGCTTGCGACCATTTTCAAGGTGCCCGAAACGGTGATTGGCCTCACGGTCGTGGCGGTCGGCACGTCGCTCCCCGAACTCGCCGCCTCCATTGCGGCGGCTTTGCGCGGCAAATCGGCGCTTGCGCTGGGCAATGTGGTGGGCTCGAACATCTACAACATCCTGCTGATCGGCGGCGCCACGATG
>CALCCG010000065.1 GCA_937899785.1 uncultured Erythrobacter sp.
GCGCCCTGTAGGACTCGAACCTACTACCTCAAGATTAGAAGTCTCGCGCTCTATCCAGATGAGCTAAGGGCGCGCGCCGAAAGGGCCCTTAGCGCGCTTTGACGCGAAAAGGAATCGCGCTAGGGCGCTGCGTGCATGGAAAACACGCCGCTCCCGCCCGAATTTGACACCGATCCCACCGATAACATTGTCGCGACCGCCACCGCGCCGGTGACTTTCCGGTTCTACGAGTTTGTGATGGCGGCCTTTGTCGCAATCCTGTTGCTCTCCAACATTATCGGCGCGGCCAAACTCACTTTTGTCGAGGTGAGCTGGTGGCCCAGCGGCATGTGGCCCGCACCCGAAGGTGTCTTCATCTATGGTGCGGGGATCCTGTTCTTCCCGCTCGGCTATGTCATTGGCGATGTCTTGACCGAGATATACGGCTTTGCCCGCGCGCGACGGGTGATCTGGACCGGCTTTGCCGCGATGATCTTCCTTGCGTTTATGAGCTATGTCGTCGTCAGCCTGCCCGCATTTGATGGCTGGGCGTGCGCGGCGAGCGGGTTTGACGGCACTGGCCCGCTGACATCGACAACCGATCCGAAGGGCCCAACCGGAGCGATCTGCCAGCAGACTTATGAGAGCGTGTTCGGCAGCACCTGGCGCATCGTGGTTGCCTCGATCGTGGCCTTTTGGGCGGGTGAATTCGTGAACTCCTATGTCATGGCCAAGATGAAAGTGTGGACCAAGGGGCGCGCCTTGTGGACCCGCACGATCGGCTCGACCGTGGTGGGCCAGGGCGTGGACAGCATCATCTTTTATCCCATCGCGTTTCTGGGTATCTGGACAACCGAAACCGTGATCACCGTGATGATCACCAATTGGGCGCTGAAAATCATATGGGAAGCGGCGCTGACCCCGGTGACTTACGCGGTGGTCGGCTGGCTCAAGAAAGCCGAGGGTGTCGACCTGTTCGACACCGAAACCGACTTTTCGCCGTTCTCCGGCAAGGAAAAGCGCGCCTAGTCCTTGGCCATCCGCAAGGCCTCGTCGGCGACAATGTCGACTCTCGGAATAAGACCAAGCTGGGCGGAGAGAAGCTTCATGTCCTTCTCCACCGGTCCGCAATAAAGGGCCGCATGGCTCGTCGCGAGGCGCAAGACGAGCGCCTGATCTTCAATTACCAGCCGGCTCATATCAAGCGAGCGGCGCGAAAGAGCGCCCAGCCGCCGGGCAAGCCGGGTCGCCAAACCCCATTTGATCGCTTCCTCCAGCGCCGCATCACTCGCCAAAGCCCGCATGCGCTCGTCCAGGTCGAGTTGGTTGCCGTTCGCCGAAATCGCGGCCGCCAACATGGCCCGCTCGGCTCCCTCAATGGCCAGCCAACGCTTCTGCAAAGCCCAATTGATCGCTTGTGGGAGACGGATGTTGGGCTCGATCTGCATCGAAGCGAGCGAGAGCATGGTCGCGGCCAACCGCAAGCGCTCGCTGCCGAACTTTCGAGCGGGAGCCGCATCCAAAGTCCAGCTTGCAATTCGTGCGGCGAGCGTCGGAGGCGCGCCGCGCTGACTGGCGAAAGTTGAAACACCAGCAAGCAGTGGATCTTGCGCCTGACCTTGCGAGGCGAGCCGATCAAACAGCAAGCCTTCGCGCAATCCCCATGACGAGAACACAATCCTCGAGGGCTTCAACACGCCAAGCATCGCCTGGAGCAAGACCGCCGCGTCTGGGAGCTTTTCGGAACGCATGGCAGAGATACGCTTGCGGGTCTTGAGATCCTCTGGACTTTCGCTCGCGAGCGCCTTGCTCAGCGCCTTGGCCGACTTGGCATCAAGCTCAAAGCCGTGAGGGTCGCTTAGAGGGTGCCCTGCGCTTTGCATGGCAAAAACCGCCATAGACCGCCAGGTGCCTCCAACAAGGTAGAGCGTCGCCTCCGCCGCGCGCGCGCCAACGCCCTTATTGAGCGCCTTCTCCAGCGCTGTGCGCATCGCTGCGTCGCTGCCGTCGCCCTTCGCGCGGTAGTCCGGCAAGCGCAGCGCTCCTATTGGCAAGGTCACCGGATCGCTTACGTCGCTCTTGTCGAGGTTCACAAGCTCAAGGCTGCCGCCGCCAAGGTCCGCGACAAGGCCTTGCGCACCGGGAAAGGCGCCGGCGACACCGTGGGCGCTCAAAACAGCCTCTTCCTCGCCGCTCAGGACGCGCGGGGTCAGGCCCAGCCGCTCAAGACTAGCGACAAAGGCCGGCCCATTGCTAGCATCGCGCGTCGCCGCAGTCGCAACCGTTTCGATGTCAGTAACATCAAGATCTTCGAGCAGCAGGACAAACCGTTCAAGCCCGCGCATGGCGAGCGCGACGGCGTCGTCACCCATTCTTCCCGTGCTTGCGACATCGCGGCCAAGCTTGGCGGTGACCTTCTCATTGAGCAGCACGGTCGGTGCCCTCATCGTGCCACCGTAAATGACCAGCCGCACGGTGTTCGATCCGATATCGATTATCGCGCGGCTTGCTGTGTTCCCCGAGAACGCGCCGTCGCGATCCCCTCGCCGTTTCTTGAAACTCATGCGCCCGTCCGCTGTCCCCGTCAGGCCCAGTTGCCAGGGCTCTGTTTATCCGTCTGCACGACCCTTGCGCAGCGACAATTTTGGCACCGCCCCTGCCTCCAAAGCACCTCCGCGCCCGGAAAGCGAGGGGTTGGTCATGAAATAGCGGTGACAGTTGAACGACTTTTCGCTCGTATCGACGCGCGAATACGTACCATCGGCGTTGAGCCACCAGCTCTGCTGAGTGTCGAGCATATTGGCGAGCAGCACTTGCTGGAGCACCTGATCGTGCACGGTCCGGTTAAGGAGCGGGATCAGGCTTTCGACCCGGCGATCAAGGTTGCGTCCCATCAAATCCGCCGAAGAGATAAAGACGGCAGCGTCTGGGCTGGGCATCGGATGGCCGTTGGCAAAGGCGTAGATGCGGCTGTGTTCGAGGAACCGGCCGATGATCGATTTGACCCGGATGTTCTCAGACAGGTCAGGCACTCCGGGCTTGAGGCAGCAAATGCCCCGGCACGCGATATCGGCCGGGACGCCCGCATCGCTGGCGGCGTAGAGGCGGTCGATCATGCCCTTGTCGGTCACCTGGTTGCATTTGAGCCAGATCCCTGAAGGCAGACCCTTGCCTGCATTGGCGATCTCAGCATCGATGCGGTGGTAGAGCTCTTCGCGCAGGTCCAGCGGGGCGACTTTGATGAGCTCCATATCCTTGGGCTCAACATAGCCGGTGACAAAATTCATCATCCGCGCCGCATCGCGCCCCAGCCGCGGGTCGGCGGTGAAGAAGCTCATATCGGTGTAAATCTTAGCGGTGATCGGATGATAGTTTCCGGTGCCAAAGTGGCAATAGGTGCGAAAGCCATCGCCTTCGCGCCGCACGACCATCGCGGTCTTGGCGTGGGTCTTCCAGTCGGTGAAGCCGTAGATCACCTGGACCCCGGCGCGCTCCAGTTTGGTCGCCCATTTAAGGTTCTGCTCTTCATCGAACCGGGCCTTCAATTCGACCACAGCCGTCACCGAAACGCCGTTCTCGGCCGCCTCGATCAGCGCGTTGATCACCGCCGATTGCGAGCCCGCGCGGTAAAGCGTTTGTTTGATCGCAACAACATCCGGATCGTTAGCGGCCTGCCGGATGAAATCGACCACCACTTCGAAACTCTCATAAGGGTGGTGGATGACAATGTCTTTCTCGCGGATAGCAGAGAAGACATCGCCATCATGTTCGCGCACACGCTCGGGATAGCGCGGCGAATAGGCGTCGAATTTGAGATCGGGACGATCTTCTGAGACGATTTCAGACAGGCCGTCGATCCCGATCATCCCATCGGTCTTGATAACCGCCGCTTCGTTAACACCGAGCTGTTCGAGAAGCGTCGCCTCGGCCTGTGGGTCAAAGTCGTCCTCCAGCTCGAGCTGGATCACCTGCCCGCGTCGCCGACGCTGGATCGCGCTGCGGAAAGTTCGCACAAGGTCTTCGGCCTCTTCCTCGATCTCGATATCGCTGTCGCGCAGCACCCGGAACAGGCCATCGCCTTCGATTGTGAAACCGGGGAAGAGCTTTTTGGCGTAGCGCTGGATAAGGCTCGCGATCGAGATGTACATCGCCTCGCCCGTCCCCGCGACATCGCCCGGCACCCGAACAAAACGCGGCAGCGCGGTGGGGATCAGGATCATCTCGATGATCTGCTCTTTATCCGCATCGCGCGTCAGAGTGAAAAGCAGCCCCATGCCTTCGTTCTGGACGAAGGGAAACGGGTGCGCGGGGTCAAGCGCTTGCGGGGTGATGACAGGAAGGATCTCGTTCAGGAAGAAATTGGCGAGCCAATCATGCGCTTCAGGTTTGATGCGCTGTTCATCGGCGATGTGGATGTCGCTTTGCGCCAGAGCTTCTCGCAAGGTCTGCCAAATGCCCTGCTGCCGGTCTGATAACTCCGCAAGCTTGGCGCGGATAGCGGCGAGTTGCTGTGTGGGCGTGCGTCCATCGATGGCGACTTTGTCGATCCCGCGCTGCGCCTGGCCGACCAGTCCGGCGACGCGGATCATCATGAACTCATCGAGATTGCTGCCTGAGATGGACAGGAACCGAAGCCGCTCGAGCAGCGGGTATTGTGGATTCTCGGCCTCAGCGAGGACACGTTCATTAAAGCCCAGCCATGACAATTCGCGGTTGAAGTAATTGTCGCCGTTTGAATCCCCACGCACATCGGGCAGGTCGTGAATGATTGGAGCGCTGCTCATCGCTTCGCGGTTCCTTTACCGGCTCGGTGTCGTCGTGTGATCGGTCGCACGGGCTTTGGTGGACCGAACGGATCGAGTAAATTACGACGTGGGTCTTGTCACACGAAAGTCAAATTCTCATGAGCCTAAACGAGTGAGCGGGCTTCTGCGATCTGAGTGATCCCGCGCTTCCCATCGGCGTCGCGACCCAGCTGAACGATCACATCGATGACGCTCGCCGCATAGGCAATGGTGTCGGAACGGGACAGGCCAATGCCGGTTTGCATCACCATCAGCGACAATTGCTCCAACGCCCCGCGCAAAGAGTTGGCATGAACCGTTGAAAAGCTACCAGGGTGGCCAGTGTTGATCGCGCGCAGAAATGAGACACTCTCCGCTCCGCGCAATTCGCCCAGCACAATGCGGTCGGGACGCAAGCGCAAGGCGGCCTGAAGCAGCTCGTTGGCGGTGACCTTGGCCTCGCCAAGCTCGCCCTTAACCGCGACAAGACCAACGCAGTTTTCGCCGGGGAATTTCAGCTCGGGCGTATCCTCGACCAACACCACGCGTTCCTCGGAGGGAATCTCGCCCAGCATGGCGTTGAGGAAAGTCGTCTTACCGGTGCTGGTGCCGCCTGAAATCAGGATCGTCTTGCGGTGGCGGATCGCCTCGCGCAGAAAAGCGATCGGCTGGAATTGCGCGTCGGGAAGCTCCAACTGCGCTTCGCCCGCCAGCGGCCCACTATCATAGGCATCAAGCGGCAGGTCGAGGCGCCGGTGGCGACGGATCGCCATAATCCAATGCTTGCGGCTTGCCGGCGGTCCGCAAAATTGGATGCGCGCGCCATCGGGAAGCGTCGCGCCAAGCAGCGGGTGTTCCCGGTTAATCCCCTGGTGGCTGACCCGCGCAACCTGCTCGGCCAGGCGCTGCACCAGCTGGTCATCAATCTCAGGCGTTTCGATCCGTCGAAAACCCGCTCCAACCGAGGCGTCCTCAATCCACACTTCGCCGGGGCGATTGACCATGATCTCGGTCACAGTGTCGCGGTCAAGCCAGCGCTTAAAAGGCTCAAGATAGGCGTCGAGATAGACGCTGCGTTCGGCCAACCGATCAAGGCTGCTGGACTCTTGCCCTGGCCCAGGGTCAGCGGGATGGCCATCTTGGGCCGGGTTTAAAGGATGGATATCAGCGCTCATCGATGGTCTCAAAAAGACTCAGTTCGCAACCGTGCTGAAGTCGAGATTGCGCGAGGCAAAAACCCGCACCGGCTCGCCCATTCCCACACGTATTGTCGGGCTTATATCGGCGTCGGGAATCGCGGTTTGTGCGCCGCCCAGGATAACCGAAGTTCCACCCGAAAGCGAAGCGCCAAGACCGCCTATGACGGACAGCAGCATGGCGGAGCCAAAGCGTTTGAAAAAGTGGCTGTTGACCTTGCCTTCAAGGCCTGTGGTCCCATCAAACTCAACCGCTGGCGAGCCAATACGCACCACCACACCTTCAGGCGTGATCACCTCTTCCCAGATGACATAGGCGCGTTTCTGACCTTGCTGGACACCCGACTGGTACTGGCCGATCAAGCGCGAGGAGCGCGGGATCAAGACCTTTGTCCCATCAAAGCTGCGCACATCCTGGCTGACAACCGCGCGGACATAGCCGGGTACATCGGTGTTGATCGCGGTCTCCAAAATGGCCGGGATCAGCGTCCCCTTGGTCACCGTGGTGGATGGGTTGGTCAACCGGGTGGCTTGCGCAGGCGCTCCGCCGACACCGCCCACCGACGCGGCAAAGGCGGCAGCGGAACCGGACACCGCCGCACCCTTGGGACCGTTCCCTGGCCCTGCAAGCGGCGCTGGCGGCTCCGCCGCGCTGGCACGGTTGGCCGGAACGCTGGCATCATAGGTTAGGGTTGGGCTGGCATAGGGGTTGGCTGACGTGGCGGCTCCCGAATCGGGAGTTCGCGAAAGGATTGGCGCGGGCGCGGGATCTGGACGCCGGGGCAGGGGCGCGGGCTGGACAGGCTCAACAACTGGGGGAGCCGGAGCGGGAAGGTTGGACGCCGGCGGAGCCAAATCGGGGTTTCCGACGGGATCGAGCTCCCCAACTTGCGCGGCGTTCATGCTCCACAAGGTCACCGCGCCAAGGCCGAAGACAAGGGCGACACCAGCCGCGAGGCCCAGACCGTCCGACTTAGACTTGCGGTCCGTAACCGCCGGAAAGGCGTTGCGGCTGGCCAGATCAATGACTTCAGCGGTTTCAAAATCACGCGGATCCGACGCGTCCGAAGCGCTGGTTTTGCCCTTCTTGGGCGGGAGACGCATAGCTAAACGCATTACTTCACCTCCAAAAGCTCATTCATCGACACGCCGCGTGCACATTCGGCGCAATTTCCATCCCCGCAGCTCATCAGCGCAACGCCTGACGGGCGCCTGGAACCATCGGGCCCGTGTTGGTCAGCGTCGCCCTCTCTCCGCCCGAACGCAAGATGACTTGCAGCGGAACCCGATCGAGAACGATCGTATCGCCGCGTACGGTGAAGTTCACCGGGCCCTCATCGCCATCCTCATTCGTGATCAGGATCGCCGGAATGGCGGTGCCCTCGGGCCACGTGAGAAACAGAGCCTCACCATCGTCATAGGCGCGCGCGGGGAGAAGGTCGCTCTGCCCGGCCCCCGCCCAAGCAAAATTAAGTCGGGCTGGATCAGCCACCGCATAAGGGTCCTTCGCCGCCGCCATCTCTAACGCGTTGGCTTGCTCCTCCTTAGCCGCCTCAATCGCTGCAAGGCGGGCCTCCTCCTTGGCTTTTTCGAGCTCAGGATGGCGGAACTGGAGAACGTAAAGCGGCGAGTTCTTGGGCGAGGCGATCAGATCAAAAAGATAAGTTCGTTTGGAGGTCACAACGGTGAGGTTGGTGACAGCGCTCGGCGCAAGCGGTTTGACGAACAGCAGCGACTGCGCCTTATTGGGCTGAACCTGCCAGGCCTTGCTGTCTCCGATTGCAACATTTTCGATCCGCTCGTCTTCGGCGAATTTGATCGTGGTCTGCACCTTGACCTTGCCGCGAATGGTGAAGACCGAAGCGTCGTCATAGACTTGCGTTACGATCCGCTTGTCCGGCGCGACGATGCGGGCCGGCGGCCCCTCACCCGTGCCGGAGCCTTTTGATGTCTCCTGCGCATAAAGGGGACTTGCAGCCAGAACGGCGGCCAGCGGCGCGGATCGAAGGAGCAGCAAAGAGGCTGCGCGGGTCATCGTGATGTCTCCGTGTTCGGCTTTGTATCGTGATGGACGCGGCTGGACGACACGCTCCGGAAGCGATTCCCTATTCCGCGCGTGCGCGACGTGGCCGCGCCCGTCGACTGCGCCTGACTGGCTTGCGAAGACGAAGCGTAGACCACGGTTTGCCGCGTTGCCGAATTGGCAGGCGCCGTGTCGTTCGCGGCTATGGTCGCGGGTGGAGCCACCTCCGCTCGGCGCTGAGTGGCGGGCGCAACGGCCGCCGGTGCGACCTGGGCGGCGCGCGCGTTGGTTGGTGCAGACGGCGCAGGCGGGACAAGGCGCTGCGTCTCCGCGTGCAGTTCAGCGTCGCGCGCGCCCTGGACAAAGCCAAAGACCTGCCATTTCGACACCATCATAGAAGAGACGATGAGCGCCATAAGCATCAGCATACAGTGCACAAAGCCCACCACAAAGAACGCCATGGCCGCTTGCTGGTTGATCTCTCCGGGTGTGACGACAAGGTTGGCCAGGATAGGCACCGCCATCTCGAGCATGATCGAACCGCCCACCACCGCAAACAGCGGAGCGAGGGCAAGCATCACCATGCCCTTAAGCCAGCCCACAAACAGTCCGCGCGTCTGATTGAACAGCGCCATCACCACAAAGATCGGCCCGACCGCCAACAGCAGCGCCAGACCAATTCGGGCGGTAACCAGCAGTCCGACCGTCCCAAGCAGCAGCAGCAGCGCTCCGAGCCACATCATGCCAGGAGGCGAAAACACATTGATGTCGGTTTGCCCGGTTGAGGCTTGCTGCACAGCGATGAAGACAACGTCGAGCTTTTGCGCAAAGGTAACGGTCGCCGAGCCTTCGCTGCCGGTAAGAGCGCCGGCTAGCCAATCCGGAAAATCGATGAAGAAGGTGTAGAAAATCCCCGAAAAGGCCGCAAAGCTGGTCGCAAAGGTCACCACCAGACCGACGGTCATGATGCGCGGCACCAGCGCTCGGACGGACAGGTTGGAGCGTCCCAACATCAAGCTGATCCCGAGAAACGCGACATAGAAGGTCAACAGGATGATCAACACCGGCGCCATTTCGCCTTCGGATCCAAACAGTCGGCCAAACGCCTGCTCGCTGACCTGGCTGGCAATGCAGTCAACCGCCGTCAGCGCCGCCGCAACGCCTGACCCAACCTCTTGCGCGGCGATATCGCAGGGCGTCGCCATTATTCAGCCGCCTGCCAAACAGGGTGCCCGTCCGGATCCACCTCGGCGTTTGCACCATCAGGCCACGCTGTGTTCGTCAAAGCAGGGTACCAGGCGCTGGGCTCATCGCCCACAGCCTCCCGCAGCAAGTCCAGTCGACGCACCGAAGCCTCGCGGCCAGACAGGATGGTAAGCACTTCGGGCGCACCCGACAGATCGAGCCGCACCACCACACTCGCGTCGGGTTGGCGCACGAGGAAACAACGGCTGTGCGCGGGCAGAGTGCGGATAAGCGCAAGCTCATGCTCCGTCAGGCCAAAGCCGTCGCAATAGTCTTCTGGCCGGGCGCGACTGTTGGGCATGAACACCATCGTCGCGGTTTGCTCCACGAGCGCCGTGGAAATGCGGCTTTCAAGAGCGTCGCGCGCGGATTGCGTTGCAAAGCCCACCAGCGCGTTGCGTTTGCGCAGAGTCTTGAGCCAATCGCGAATGCGCGCGGCGAAGATCTCGTCGTCCAGCGCCTTCCAGCCCTCATCGATCAGGATCATGGTCGGCTTGCCGTCCAGCCGCTCATCAATGCGATGGAAAAGATACATCATTGTGGGTGTACGCAGGCGTGGGTTTTCCAGAAGCTGTGTCATGTCGAAGCCCAGCACGCGCGCCTCAAGATCGAGCGCGTCCGCCTCGTTATCGAACAGCCAGGCGTGCTCCCCGTCTTCGCCCGTCGGCGAACCGATCCACGCAGACAGACGATCCGCAAGGTCCCCCGGCTCGGGCCGCTTGGCTCCCGCAAGCAATTCCTTGAAGTGGCGCAAGCGCCGGAGCGATGCGTCGTTTGCATAGGTCGCGTCGACCGCCGCGCTGATGGTTGCGTATTCCTCGGGACCCGCGGCGTCGAGCAACACACCAAGCCAGTCGCGCAGAAACGCCTTGTTGGCTGGCGTGTCTGGCAAGGACAAAGGATTGAAACCGGTTGGTTGGCCGGGATTGATACGATCATATCGACCGCCAATGCCACGAATGAACAACTCCGCGCCGCGATCCTTGTCGAACAAGATCGTGCGGGGGCTGACCTTTTGCGCTTGCGCAGCGAGGAAGTTCATAACCACGGTCTTGCCCGACCCTGATGGGCCAATGACCGAAAAGTTACCCAGATCACCATGGTGGAAATTGAAGAAGAACGGTGTGGCCGAAGTCGTCTCCAAGAGAGTGATCGCGTCGCCCCAATGGTTGCCGCTGGCTCGGCCCAGCGCGAAGCCATGAAAGCTGCCAAAACCCGCCATATTGGCGCTTGAGATCAGCGCACGGCGCACGATGTATTCTTCGTTGCCGGGGAATTGCGCCCAGAAGGCAGGCTCCAGATTGGTGTCTTCGCGCACGGCAATCGCGCCGGTATCCGCCAACGCTGCCGCGCACGCCGCGGTCGCATCATCAAGCCGGCTCAGCGTCCGCTCGCGGACCAAAACCGTCAGATGGTGATCCCCAAATCCAACACCGCCATTCCCCAAAGCGTCGCGCGCGGCCATCATGTCGGCCCGTTCAGCCGCGGCTTCTTCATCGACCGAGCGTGAGCGGCGCAGCGAAAGATCGATCCGTTCGCGCGCGGTTGTGCGCTCATTGGGAGCGTAGCTTTCGGTCACAATCATCTCGAAAGGCAGGCGCAACAGACCGTCAAGCAGCCCAGGTGAGGTCGCCTCGGGATAATCCTTAAGCCCTAATATAGCCGCAAAATCGGGCTCGCCCGATCCTTTAAGCTCCATTGCATCCAGGCCAAAGCTGGCGCGGCGATAGGGGATCATGTGACCAATGTCAGTCTCAGGCGACGGGCGTCGCACGGGGCGCATCTCGCCGTTGTACAAGGCTGACAGCAGCTCGAGCATTTCGGAATTGGTGCCACCGTTCGAACCCGGTGTGTCGTAGTCGCCCAGCACCTCCGCGCCATAGGCCGAAAGCGAAGCGGTGAGGCCTGTCACCGCCCCCTTTAGAACACGAATGTCCTTGGGATCCGCTTCGAGTTCAACCTTGCCCTGACGCGAGAAAAACTTGGAGATCCGCTCGGGCAGGCCCGTCTTGCCGCGCGCGGGGCGGCGGATCAGTGTGATGAACTGATCGTTGATGAAGAGCGAGCCGCCTGCAAGACGTTCTTTCCAACGCGCATCAATCTGGCGGCTCAGCGGATCAGGAAACTCGGCGTCCAGTTCCACTTCGACCCGCCGGCGGATCACATGGTGATAAAGAACAAATCGCGCATCAAGGGTGGAGCGCAACATAACTTCGCGCGTCGCTGCATGCGCGTTGAGAGCATCGGAATCCTCAGTTTCAAACAAAAGCCCCGGCACCTGGATCGCGCTCATAACCGATCCGTCGCGCAACAAGACGGTGCTTTCGTCGATCAATCGTTCATACGGCAAACGATCACCAACGAGCGTCTCCTTGGCGCTCCAGCTGGCGGGTCCGATCCAATTGGCCATCGTCAAAGCCCCCTAGGTGCCAGAGTTCCAGAGCGGGTCAGGGCGCATAACTGTTGCCACCCCAGCGCTTGAAGTTGGGCACGCGCGGGCACTTCGAAACCTTGGTGATCCACAGGTCAAACGTGCGTGGCTCGCGCAGGCAGGCAAAATAGCCAACCAAGTGCATGATCGCCGGCACCGCCAGAAACCAGAAGCTGTCGAGCACCAGAAACGCGATGGTCGAAACTGTCATGTTGATGATGAAATAATTCATCGTCACGCCCGCAAACATCTGGGGGCGGGTGAGGCTGCGATAGATCGGATTGCGGGTAAGCTCAGACATGGGCGTCAGAATGCCGCAATAGAGTTAACAAGACGCGGTGCACCGAAAATAATGAACACGCCTACGATAACCGTACCACCATAGCGCCAGTTCATCCGTCCGGTCAGCATCATGAAACCCACGCCGGCCACTGCCATCACGGCGAGGCTCGTCGCGATCGGACCGAGCAGAATACCTTGAATCCACAAGAGCGCATCGACAAGCGGATTACCACCGGGATCCCCAACGGTCTGCGCCACCGCGAGGCCGGGCGAAGTCAGCAAAATCAACGCGGTCAGCAGGCTGCCCGACAGTCGGAAAAGCGAGGTCATTTATGTGTCCATACTCATTGTTACGAAGTCAAAGTCCCAAACCCGCGCCTCAAGGAGCAATTTCGGTGCGCGAATGATCGGCGAGACGACCCATGATCGCGGCGACGTAGAGCTTGGTCTCGCGAATGTTGGGAACGCCCCCTGCCCGGATCACCCGGGCCGGGCCAGCGTTGTAGGCGGCCAGCGCTTTCTCAAGATCGCCGTCAAACCGGTCGAGTTGTTCGCGCAGATAGCGCGCCCCGCCTTCAAGATTTTCCATCGGATCCTCAGGATCAACGCCCAAGTATCGCGCGGTGCCCGGCATCAACTGCGCCAAGCCCCGCGCACCGGCGTGGCTGACGGCGCCAGCGCGCCAGCGGCTCTCTTGCCAGACAAGCGCTTCCAACAGACTGGGGCTGAGGTCGAACCGGCGGCTCAATTCCGCGATCTTGGCGGCGTAGGATGGTGGAACACCGGCCGCGCTGGTCGCAACATTGGCAACAATAGCGTCGGGAACGAGTGCGGCGTCCAATTCGATGATGTCTGGGCTGTTTGCCTCAGCGTCAACCTGTGCATCGGCCAACTCACCCGCCACCCAGCGGGCGCCTTCTGGACCAACTTCCATCACGTCGGCTCGGGCGGCAGACGCGGTCGCTGACACGGCCGCCATGCCCAAAACAGCTATGGAAAAGCGCAATGCGTGCCCAGGAATCATGATGGACCCTCCGAAAGCTTATCCCTTGTCTAGCCTAAATGACAGGGAGGTGACAGTCCCGCATTGTCACGGTGTGCTGGGGCTCTTTTCGATGGCCAAATCAGCCTGTGGGATACGAGAACGGCGGACCGCACGCAGCGATCCGCCGTTTTCCCAACCGACAGCGCCTTTGCAAAGGCCGCGTTGACCGTTTGGCTGGGTGTTACCGATTTTGTCGGCGTGTTGCCCGCGTCAATCGCGCCGTGTCAGCTTGGCTGTAAATTCACCTCGCTCAAGCATCCGCATGGCTTTGCGCGCTAGGCGCCGCGAATCGATTACACCGCCATCGGCCGTCTCAAGCTCGATCGGATCCGGACTAACAAGAGCCCGTTCAAACATGGTGCGGGCAAGGTCAGGCTCCCCGGATTGCGCATGCGCGATACCCAGATTGATTAGCAGGGCCGGGTCGTCCGGCGCGGCTGCAAGCTGTTCTTCGAGGGCGGCAATCGCCGATTCGAGACGGCCGTTCGCCAGCTTTTCCGAAGAAAGAGCCGCGGATTCGATCGGCGCTTCACTTGGCAATGAAGCGGATGTCTGCGCGCTCGCAAACAGCAGTGTGGTTAGAGCGAGAGCTGTAACGGACATGGCTTTCTCCTCGATGAGTCAGCTGGATATTGCCTTGGCTCGACGAGGATTGCAACAAAAACGTCATATTGTCATTTTTTAGTCGCTTTTAGCTCCCGCCGCTCTGTTTTTCATAGGTTTTTTGACTGTAACAATTTGCCAGAAAGGCGAAATCTTATTCCAAAAAATGTCATATTTGTCATAGTTTAGACTTACTTTCGAAAATGTCTTGTGTCCGTAACCGTGTCTAAATTCTGTCATGGGGCCAGCCTAGCGGAACCCTCGCGCACAAAACTAACGCGCTTTCTCATTCTCGGTTTTTGAGGGGACCGCACGCTGTGAAAAAGATTCAACGCACTCTCGTTCTGGGTTGCAGCCTTGTTGCTCTGGCTGGCTGCGGCGCTGACGAAATCGTCTCGCCCGGCACTTCGGGCGACATCATCATCAACAACCCCACGCCAACGCCAACACCGACGCCAACACCGACGCCCACTCAGGCTCTGGTGACCCCGGCGGCTGGCTGCCCGACCATTTCGTCGACGGGTGGCCTCACCGATGACGGCACTCTGGACGGTCCCACCGGTGAATATCGTGTCTGCACGCTTCCGACGACCTTCGATGTCGATGACAACCTGCCGTTCGTCGAAGGTCTGGTCTATCAGATACAGGGCCGCGTGAATGTTGGCACGGACCAAGGTTTCTCGAGCTCCAACTCCGACGTTAACCTCTCGATTGAGCCGGGTGCCATTCTCTTCGCTCAAGCCGAATCCTTCTTTGTCGTGAACCGCGGCAACACGATCGAAGCGGACGGAACCGCGACCAACCCGATCATTTGGACCAGCCGCGACAACATTCTTGGCCTCGCCAACGATGGCAGTCAGGCCCAATGGGGGGGTGTCGTTCTGCTCGGCCGCGCTCGTGTGGCTGACTGCCAGGACCTGGTGTTCAACACCACGCCGGGTGACTTCACGACCAACGCTCAGTGCGAAATGCAGCTCGAAGGCACGGTTGTCCCAACCCCGTTCGGCGGAGCCGACGATGGAGACAGCTCGGGTTCGTTCACCTTTAACCAGATCCGTTTCTCGGGCTTTGAGCTTCAGCAAGCGAACGAACTCCAGTCGCTCACAACCGGCGGCATTGGCAGCGGCACCACGATCAGCAACGTCTTGTCGTTCAACAGCTCTGACGATGGCCTTGAGTTCTTCGGTGGCACCTTCAACGCCCGCAACATTGCGGTCGTGGGCGCTTCGGACGACTCGCTTGACGTCGACTCGGGCGCTCGGGTGGACCTCGAAACCGTGGTTGTGGCGCAGCGCGACAACACCGGCGACAGCCTGATTGAACTCGACTCGCCAGGCGGCGAGCAGCCGACGCCAGGCGACGCCCAGCCGGGCACAGTGTTCCAGGTGAACAACTTCACCTTCGTGCAGCGTTCTTCATCGTCCTCGCAGATTGTCCGCGCTCGCGGCACCGCGTCGCTGGGTCTTGCGAACGGTGTTCTGGACGCCGACGACAACGGCTCGGGCCTCTGCTTCCGCGTCGACGAAGCCGGAACACAGGCCAACATCATCGCTTTGAATTCGCTCGTTGGTGACTGCGACGCAACCCGCCCGGTTCGCGGCTCGGGCAACGACGCCGCGACCGATGCAGCTCTGCTGGCTATGTTCGACGCCAACAGCGACCTCGCCTTCACGCTCTCGCTCACCGACACCTTCGTGAACGGTGCCAACGAGAACGGTGTGCCCGCGTTCGATGCGACCGCCTTGTCGAGCTTCTTCTCCGCTTCGACCTTTGTCGGTGCCGAGGACGACAACCTTGCGGACAACTTCGGTGACTGGACCTGCAACTCATCCATCGTCGACTTCGGCAGCGCCAGCGGCGCCTGCACGTCGCTCCCGACGCCCTAAACGCGCCACAGGACAGGGGGCGTTCGGCGTTCAGCCACCGCCCCCTGATCTTTTCTACATAGAGCCACCGTTTGGCTCGCTATGTTCCAAGGCCTATAAAACGAGGGGGTCTAGCATTATGTCGACCGGCACGCGCCTGGCAGGGCTGCTGCTTCTCACAACGTCGCTCACCTTTCCCACGGTTCTTTACGCGCAGTCGACCACCGAAGACGCGGACCCGCTGGCAGAGCAGGTCGAGGGTGTTGAAGACGAAGAATTCGAACAACCGGAAGTCTCTGTTCCTGGCGGCGGCAATATCATTGTGACCGGTCGCCGCTCACGCAACCCAGAGCGCAATTCGACACAGGTGCTCAGCGTTCTGTCCGAAGAGCAGATTGCCCGCACCGGAGAAGGCGATATTGCCGGCGCGCTTGGACGCGTGACCGGCCTTTCCCTGGTCGGCGATGGCCGTGTGTTCGTCCGCGGCCTTGGCGATCGGTACTCGCTTGCCTTGCTCAACGGCCTCCCTCTGCCGAGCCCGGAACCGCTAAGCCGTGTTGTGCCGCTCGACATCTTTCCGACCAGCGTCGTGGCATCCTCGCTGGTGCAAAAGACCTATTCGGCGAACTTCCCCGGCGAATTTGGCGGCGGTGTGATCAACCTCACCACCAAAGCGGTCCCGGTGGAAGATTACCTCAAGATCAGCATCAGCGGCAGCGGCGACACCGAAACGACCTTCGAAAACGGTTTGACCTATTTCGGTTCCGAATGGGATTCGCTGGGTTTCGACAATGGCAACCGTGACATTCCATCCAATCTGCAAACCCTGTTCGACAGCGGTCTGCGGGTGAGCGATGCGAGCCCTGAACTGCAGGAGGCGATCGCCGGCCAGCTCTTCCCGCTAAACTTGGTAACGTTACAGCGCAACGATACGCTGCCGGCAAACTATTCGGCGTCGCTGACCGGTGGATTGTCGTTTGACTTGGGCGGCGATACCTATCTGGGCATCATCGCCACGGCTGGGATCAAAAACCAGTGGCGCAATCGCTCAGTCCTGACGCAACAAGGCAACTTGGACCTCAGCGAGGTGCTGCAACAACAAGAGACCTTCATCACGGATGAAACGACGCTGGTGAACGGCCTCTTGAGTTTTGGACTGGATATCGGCGATCACACGATCCGCTGGACCAATCTCTACATTCGCGACACTTTGAAGACCGCTCGTCTTGAAGAGGGGTTTGACGTCTTTCCGGGCCTTACTGGCTTTGACTTCATCAACCAGCAAACCGCGTGGTTCGAACGTCAGCTGATCGACACGCAGTTGGTTGCAGAGTTTGATTTCGATCGCCTCGATGTTGATCTGCGAGGGGGCTACGCCCGTACCGATCGCGAAGCGCCGTTCAACACAACCTTCAGCTACACTCGCACGAACATCCCCGCGCAAGGCGTTCTGGGCGAAAACTTCGTCGCTTACTTTGACCAGACTTCGGACGCGGGCATTTCGACCGTGTCGTTCGACGATCTGCAAGAAGAGCTGCTGTTTGGCGGCATCGATCTGTCTTACGAAGTGACCGATCGGCTAAGCGCTTCGGTAGGCTATGCCTATTCGGATACGGACCGCACCTCGCTCAGCCGCGAATTTCGCCCCTTCATCGCGCCTGATACGACCAATCCGGATCTTGCCTCGCTCGACGAAATTGCCGTTCGCGCGCTTGGTCTGCGCCGCCCGGGTAACATCATAAACGGTGCCACCCTGGCTGGCTTTAACGTCACGCTGACCGAAGCCGCGCCGATCCCGGTTGTTGACGCAGCGCTGGAAATTCATGGCGCGTATGGCCTTGTTCGCTGGGTCGCGACCGATTCGCTCACGATCGAGGCCGGGGTCCGCTATGAGGACGCAACGCAAACCGCGACCCCGGATCCAACCATAGGTGTCGCAGCGGGCACGGTGCTCAACGAGACCAACCTTGCGAACGACTATTTCCTGCCGTCGAGCACGATCACCTGGCAGGCTACCGATCGCCTGCAAGTGCGCCTGTCTGCGTCCCAGACAATCGCCAGGCCACAATTTCGCGAATTGGTGGAACAGACCTATTTCGATCCGGAGGGCAACCGCCGCTATCAAGGCAACCCGTTCCTGACTGACAGCGAACTGATCAACATCGAAGCGCGGGCCGAATTCTACCTCAACAATATCGACCGCGTAAGCCTCGCGGGCTTTTACAAAGAGATCGACAACCCGATCGAGAACTTCCTCATCAACGCTTCGGGCCAGCTTCGCACGAGCTTTGCCAACGCCCCTTCGGCCGAGCTTTATGGTTTTGAGCTTGATGCGGTTTATGGCCTCGATCTTTACGGCCTTGGTGGAAGTTTCTTTGAGACCAAGCAGTTCCTCGTCCAGGCGAACTACACGTACACGCAGTCGGAGATATCGGTGTCCGATGGGGATATTGCCGCCGTTCCCGGCAACCCCACACAAGACGCCACCAACCTGTTTGACGATGGCGCTCCGCTGGTTGGTCAATCAGACCACATTGCGAATGTCTCCTTCGGTATCGAAGACACAGAGAAGACCCAGCAAGTGTCGGTCCTTCTCAATTACGCGAGCGAGCGCGTAACGCTTCGGGGCGGCAACTTCCCCGATGTGGTCGAGGATCCGGGACTAACGGTCGACTTCGTCGCGCGGTCAGATGTTCAGCTGTTTGGTTCGCCACTTGAACTCAACTTCCAAGTCCGCAACATCTTTGGCCGCGACAATTTCGAGTTCCAAGAGAATGAGACCAACCGGCTTGAGATCAACACCTTCCAGGTGGGTACGACATTCTCCTTCGGTGTCTCAGCGGAATTCTGACACCGGCTCCGCCGCGCTAAGATGAAAGGCCGTCCCATAAACGGGGCGGCCTTTTTCTTGCGGCAAGCTGCCGTATTCAAGCTCACGCTTGGTGCTCACAGGCGCCCCTTCGCCCGTAAACGCAGAGGCTCTCAACGGCCTCAGTAGAGGTCGAAGACATACCCCATCGACCGCACCGTTCGCAGCGGATTGCCTCCGCCGGCTGCCTTGATTGCGCGGCGCAGGCGACCGATCCAAACATCGACTGTGCGTTCATCGATCGGCGGCTCACGCTTGCCCAGACCGTTTATGAGATCCTGGCGGCTAAGGACACGATTGGGATTTTCGGCCAGAAAGCGCAGCAACCGAAATTCGTTGGGACGAAGCGCAATCGGCGTGTCCGCCCAACGCGCCTGCAACGCCGCCATATCAATGGTCAGCGGTCCAAGCTCCAACCGACGCGTGGCGTGCAAGTCGCTGGTCCGAGATTGCAGCGCCAAGACCCGGTCCAGCACCGCGTTGCGTGTCAGGGGACCCACGAGATAGTCATCCGCGCCGGCCCGCAAAGCCCGGCGGCGAGCTTCCGCATCGTCTCCCTCCAGAACGATCGTGATATGCGCTCCATTCGTGCGGCGATCGGCGCGCAAGCGGCGGCACATCTCAAGACCAGCCAGATCGTCCATCACCCAATCGACAAAGACCCACATCTGGCCTTCCACAAGCCGCCGCGGCCCCTCACCCGACAGCCGATCAAAGACGAACCGGCGCTGACCATGGACAAAGTCGTCAAGCGTCTCGCCCAGCTCATTGGTCAGAAAGATCGTGATGACATCCATGAGCGCCCCGCTCTGTTGCACGCGGGGACTGACGCACCGTTATGACGCATTCATGACGTATCTTTGACCATCCCTACGCGCGTGTCACATTCGCCCGGGATTGAGCGAAACTCGATCCATTCCAGGCATCGCCATGCCCAGGCCCGTGGGCGCTTTGGGCCGATAGGGCGCTTCGAGAGCCGCGATGTCCTCCCCGCTGAGCTCGACGTCAAGCGCCGCCACGGCCGCCTCAATATGGTGTGGTTTGGTCGCTCCGATAATCGGCGCGACCACCGGCGATTTGGTGAAATGCCAGGCCAGCGCCAGCGTCGCCATCGGAAGATCGCGCTGAGACGCCAGCGCCGCCAGCGCGGTGATGATCGCTGCGTCAGCCTCGTCACCGTCCTGATAGAGCGACTGACCCACGCCATCGGTTTCGCTGCGCACTGTCCCCTCGCCCAAAGGCCGCGCCAGCCGCCCGCGCGCGAGCGGGCTCCACGGGATCACGCCCACGCCTTCATCCTCGCACAGGGGCAGCATCTCACGCTCCTCCTCGCGGTACAGCAGATTGAGCTGATTTTGCATCGATATGAAGGGCGTCCAGCGGTTTGCGCGCGCCGCCTCCTGCGCTTTGGCGAACTGCCAGGCGTACATCGAGGAGGCGCCGACATAGCGCGCCTTGCCCGCCTTCACGATGTCGTGCAGCGCCTCCATCGTCTCTTCAATCGGCGTGTCGGGGTCCCAGCGGTGGATCTGGAACAGATCGACATAGTCCATCCCCAAGCGCGTCAGGCTGTCGTCGATCGCCTGCATCAGGCTCTTCCTCGACAGCCCGCCTGTGTTGGGCGCGTTGCGCCATGGGATGAACGCCTTGGTCGCCACCACAATCTCATCCCGGCGCGCCATCTCCTTGAGCAGTTTACCCGTGATCTCCTCCGACGTGCCACCCGAATAGCCGTTGGCGGTGTCGTAGAAGTTGATCCCCGCTTCCAGCGCCGCGCGGAAGAACGGGCGGCTCTCCTCTTCGCCCAGCAGCCAGTCGCCGTGCCAGCCCTTGGTCGTGTCGCCATACGACATGCAGCCCAGGCACAGGCGCGAGACCGAAAGACCGCTTGAGCCAAGACGGGTGAATTTCATGAGCGTTTCCTCTCCAACACGCACATCAAGCGTTTACAGACACTTAGTTGAGACATGGACCACATGTTACACGGTCCTAGAGCAAAAAATTCCCCCCAGCCCAACCAGCGCCATTTCGGGCCAGTTGATACAGAAGATGGAGCGGTTGCGAGCATGCTGCCATGTGACACCAATCCCCTCGTGTAGGAAAGGGTAAAGGCTCCAAAGGGGCCCCCTAAGAAAGCGTCAGCCCGCCATCCACCACCAGCGTCTGCCCGGTCATATAGGCCGATAGCGGCGAGGCGAGGAACAGCGCGGCCCCCGCCATATCCTCCGGCGTGCCCATCCGGCGCATCGGGATCGCTTTGAGCGTCGCTTCGAGCCGTTCGGGATGCTGGGTGGTCACCGCGGTGATCTTGGTGGGCACAAGGCCCGGCGCGATGCCGTTGACGCGGATCTTATCGCGCGCCCACGCCTCGCCCAGCGTCTTCACCAGGCTCGCCGCGCCTGCTTTCGAAGCGCCATAGGCCGGATTGCCCAGCGTCGACTTGAACGCCGCGACCGAGCTGACCACGATCATCGCCCCGCCCCTTTCCGCCAGCCCCGCGTGAAAGGCGCGCGCGATATCCATCACCGAGTTCAAGTTGACATCGATCACATCGTCCCACCCGTCTCGCGCGAATTCCTGCCGGCCATAGCGCACGATCCCCTGCGACTGGATCAGCGTATCAACCGGGCCCAGTTCGTCCGCCAGAGCCGCCGCCGCCACGCGATCGGTCACATCCAGTTGGCGATAGGTGAGCCCTGTAAAGTCAGCATCCTCAGCCTCCAGATAATCGCCTTCATCGGGCCGTGTGCCGGTCACAACCACATCGGCCCCGCGCGCCGCAAAGCCGTGCGCGATACCGTTGCCGATCCCGCTGGAGCCGCCGGTCCCAAGGCCACGCTTGTCGGTGAAGTCGAGGGGGTTTGTCATTCTGAGCTCGGCTTCAACAAGAAGATCACTTCTTTTTTGGCGTCCAGAATGACACTCGTATGCGAAAGAGCCGGATAACCAAGTGTTGCGAGTGAGGATACACCGGAGCTTGGTGTAAGGATTACCCGCCCTCTCAAGCTCAGTGGACCGAACGAGAACCGAATATCGCTAAGGCCGACTCTCTCGCGCTTTCCAATTAATGTCGTCGAAGATCCGAGAGGTTCAGGCTCTTTGTCAGGGAAGAAATCGTCAAAGTGGGTATCGCGGACCCTCAATTCAGAGGATGAACCCGTATCAATTTGTAAAAGAGTGGGCTTGCCTTCGATAGACCCCGGTACAAAGCCACCTCGCCAGTCAATACTTACCCACTTTTCTCCAGTCTGCATCACGCTGCCGCTCGGCAAGAGCACCATAAGGTTTCGCTTGGCATCCAACAAAACTGCCATCTCCCCGAGAAAATCCATACCCAGAACAAAGCCCAGCGCTTTTCCATCTGGACAATCGTAGTCCGGCAAATCAGCCCCGATCATATCGCGTTCAAAGGCAAATTGAGCAGGAATCTCAATCGGTACTGCCGAGATAAGATAGCTTGAAGCAGCCCCCCTAATGCCCGTCAGGATGTCTTTATCATTTACGGAAACCTTCAATCCGGCTTCACGGGCAAGACCTGTGTCGACGATTGACGCTTCTGCTCCCGTATCGAGCAAAGCGCAGACCTCCCGACCCGCAATCAGTGCGTTGAACAGAGGAACGCCACGCTGGATGTCAATCTCGGTTGTTCCGATCTTTCCCTTCTTGTGTTTGAAAAGGATCGAGATCGTTTTCTCTTCGACCTGTGACCCAGGCTCCTGGGCGGCGCCCGGCCCCGCCAACAGGAAAAGCCCGCCAAGAACGTACGCGGCCAACCGATTGCATGAGGCAATCATCGCCTCAAATCTCCCGGCTGACCACTTCCTTCATGATCTCGGAAGTCCCGCCGTAAATCCGCTGCACGCGGGCGTCGCGCCACAGCCGGGCGATGGCGTATTCGTTCATATAGCCCGCCCCGCCATGCAATTGCAGCGCAGCGTCGACCATCTCCCACTGCATCTCGGTGTGCCACAGCTTGGCCGCAGACGCTTCGCCTGTGGTGAGCTCGCCCGCCAGATGCCGCTTGATCGCCCAGTCCAAGTGCGCCCAGCCCACTTGCAGCTTGGCAGACAAGTCAGCGAGCGTGAATTTGGTGTTCTGAAACTCGAACACGGTCTTGCCAAACGCCTTGCGATCCTTGGTGAAGGTGACCGCTTCGTCAAACGCGCGCTGAGCGCCGCTTTGCGCGCCCACAGCGATCGACAGGCGCTCTTGCGGAAGCTCTTCCATCAAATGGATGAAGCCGCGATTTTCGCCGCCAAGGATATTCGTCTTGGGCACGCGCACGTCGGCAAAGAACAGCTCGGACGTGTCGGCCGAATGCTGGCCGATCTTGTCGAGATTGCGGCCCTTTTCAAAGCCCGGAGTGTCCGCATCGACCAGCACCAGCGACGTGCCCTTGGCGCCCGCCGCCGGATCGGTTTTGGCAACGACGATCACAACGTCGGCGTTCTGGCCATTGGTGATGTAGGTCTTTGACCCGTTGATGACGAGGTGGTTGCCATCCTCGATCGCGGTGGTGCGGATGCCTTGCAGGTCGGAGCCTGCGCCCGGCTCCGTCATCGCGATGGCGGTGATGATGTCGCCCGAGATCATGCCGGGCAGATATTTGGCCTTTTGCTCGTCGCTGCCGAGCCGCTCAAAATAATTGACGGTGATGTCGTTCTGCAGCGTGAAGCCCGCGCTGGTGCCGAGATAGGCGACCTCTTCGTTGAGGATGCAGTTGAAGCCGAAATCGAGGCCGAGACCGCCATTCTCCTCAGCCACCGTGGGGCACAGCATGCCCGCTTCGCCCAGCGCCTTCCACGCTTTGCGCGGGACGATGCCCTCTTCCTCATGCTGGTCGAGATAGGGCTCCATATGCTCGGCGAGCACTTTGCGCACCGTGTCGCGGAAGGCCTCGTGGTCTTCGTTATAGGCAAAGCGGTTGGCGGTATCGAGCATCGGTGTCCTCTCTTCCAAAGAACGGTTTGTTGTGATGCGGATTGAAGCGGTGCGCGCCGCGCCGGTCAAGCGCGAAAGGCGCAAGGGCCGACTTGCGCACCGAGTCGCGGGACGGGCGGGCGGCTTTAACCCTTTGTCCCGGCCCCGCTGGCCCTGCCGGAGCCGAGCTAAACTGCGGGGTTGCGTCTTGCGTGTTGACAAAATGTACGATTTTCCAGCAGCATAGCGTTCAGATCCCGCCGGATCGGAGGGCGGGATCGGAAGGGACGCAATCATGACGAAACCTATTCTCGCCTGCATTTCGGCCGGAGCGATGCTGGCCGCCTCTTCGCCAGTTAGCGCTCAGGCGGTTGGGCCGTTTGGCGCGGTCGGCGACATCGAGACCCGGGCCATGGTCGGTGTGACCATCCCCTTCGGGCCGCGCAGCAAAGACGCCGAGACCAAGCCGCGGCTCGATCTCAGGATCGAAGGCGCGCGATGGCAGCAGGACGCGACCGACGCGCCGCGCCTCTCTTTCGTGCCGCAACGCCGCAACGCGCGCCAGCTTGAGCTGTCCTTTACCTTCGAAGAGAAGCCGCGCTTTCTTTTGAATGGCTTCGCGATGCAGACTTATTACGGCTTTGGCGCGGACCAGGACGCTGAGGACAGCGCCGAAGAGGGCGAAGAAGGGGAAAAGGAAGGGCGCACCACCGGGCAAAAGATCTTGCGCGGAGCGGCCTTCACCGGCGGCGCCGTCGCGCTCTTGGTCGGGGGCAGCCTGGCCGCTCTCCTGATCGCGTGCAGCAGCGACGATGAAGGCTGCGGCGAATAGCGCGCGACCCCCACACCGCGCGTCTTGAAGCCCTATGTGCCTCAATGCGCGATAAGCGTCCGCCAGAATTCCTGCACAGCTCGCGATTTGGCGACCGGGTCCAGCAGGTAATACGCGCCATTGGCCGCCACGGCGAGCCAGGTTGCCGGGTGCTTGAGCTTGCCGAACCGCCACGCAAACGCAGCGGTCATCGCAATCAGGATCGGCTGGGTGAGAAAGTGCCCGACATAAAGCGCGCTCACATTCTCAGGCGCAAAGCCGTAAACGCCGATCCACACATTCTGTATGCCCCGGCCCAACGCCGGCATCAGCAGGATGAAAGCGGTTGAGGCCATCCACCAGCCATGGTCACCGGGCGACTTGCGTTTCAGGATGGCCATAATGATCGCCCAGGCAAACGCGCTGATCAGCACCATCTCAACCATCATGACGTGAAAGAAGAACCACGGTTCAAACGGCCCCATGCCGCCCGGATTGTCGCGCGCGAAGTTCGCATAGACGATGTCGCGGTTGAGCTGCCCAACCGAAAGCAGCACCATCGCGCCCGCCAGCAGCAAACCGACGAGCCCCCAAGTGCGGTGGCTTTCAATCTTGCCCTTGGTCACCAACCAGGGTTGAGAAATCAGGAAGGCGTACCAGGCGGTCGCGTTCCAGTAATGGATATGCACCGCCCACGGATTGCGTGTGAAATCGCCCCAATAATCCATAAAGATGCCGGCCTGCATGATAACCATGACACCGATCATCCAAGCCCACAGGCTCTTATACCGCTCCATAAAAATCCCCCTAAGCGCCTGCGACTATGCCTATTCAACCGGCGAGGCACCAGAACAAATCCGACATCGAGCCCGATATTGGTTTGGCCAAGTTCGCGGTGGGTGCTACCTCTGGTTTTGAGAGGAAAGCGAGAGCTCGATGCGAGCGGCTTGCTGACGCACTGACAGACTTGGAGAGGTCACCTTTTGACCGAAAGCACCGATGAGGCCCTGCCAAAACGCGGGCCCGCCCTCGCCACAAAGCTAGCCTATGGCTTTGGAGCGGTTGCCTAAGGGGTCAAAGCTACCGGGCTCAACTACTAACTTTTGGTCTTCTACGCGCAGGTCGTCGGCGTGGATTCACGGCTTGTCAGTGTGGCGATCCTGATTGCGCTGATGTGCGATGCGATCAGCGATCCGATCGTCGGCTATTGGTCCGACAATCTGCGCTCGCGATGGGGCCGCCGCCACCCCTTCATGTACGCCGCCGCGATCCCGATTTCGGTAAGCTTCTACGCGATCTGGAACCCGCCTGAAGGCTGGAGCGATGGGGCGCTGTTCTGGTATATACTGGCCCTTGCGATCCTGATCCGCACCTTCATCACATTCTACGAAACGCCCAGCACCGCGCTCGTGCCCGAGCTGTCAGACGATTACGACGAACGCTCGAGCATTTTGAGCTTCCGCTACTTCTTCGGCTGGTTTGGCGGCAACGCCATGACGGTCGCCGCCTTTTTGCTGATTTTCCCGGCGTTCGTGTCCGCAAGCTATTCGAACGGCCAGTTCAATCCCGAAGCTTACAAGACATACGGCTTGGCAGGGTCGGTTGTCATGTTCGCTGCGATCCTGATCTCAGCGCTGGGCACGCATAATTATATTCCCAAGCTGCGCACACCCCCGCCCAAGCGCAAAGTGGGTCTCGGCGCGATTTTCCGCGAGATTTACGAAACGATCGCCAGCAAGTCTTTCTACGCCTTGTTCGCCGCGTCGCTGCTGGCCTTCACCGCCAGTGGCCTCACCGCGGGGCTGATCTTCTTCTTCACAGCCTATTTCTATGAATTCTCGTCGGAGCAGATCGGTTTCATCACCTTCGGCGTGTTTGTTTCGTCCTTTATCGGAGGCGGTCTCGCGCCGGTCATATCCCGCAAACTCGGCAAGAAAAGAGGCGCGCTCACCATTGGCATGATCGCCTTTATCGGCGCGCCGATGCCGGTGTTGCTGAGGCTGCTGGACCTGCTCCCGCAAAACGGCGATCCAGCGCTGTTCTGGATCGTTTTGGTGGTGCAGACAATCGATGTTGGGCTGATCATCTGCTACCAGATCCTGGCGGCGTCCATGATCGCTGACCTGGTTGAGCAAAGCGAGCTCAACAGCGGCAATCGGGCGGAGGGAATGTTCTTCGCCGCAGCCACCTTCATGCGCAAATTTGGCGAAGGGTTCGGGGTTGTGATTGCGGGATTTGTCCTGTCCGGCGTGGGGCTGGCGGCGGGCGCGCAGCAAGGCGAAGTGCCCGAAGAAACTCTGTGGAATCTGGGCGCGGCCTATGTCCCGCTGATTTGGACTTTGTTTGCCTGCGTCATCGCGATCATCCGGCTTTACGACATAGACCGGGCCAAGCATGAAGAGACATTGCGAAAGCTAGCCGAGCGAGGCGCGGCTGGCGGATCGTGAGGTAGCGGGGCAACCGCGAAAGCCGCCATTCGGCTTTCGACCCTAACCTCGGTCATGAGCGCTAAGCACCGTGTTCGCCAAAAGCGGAGGCGATTTGGGCAGGCTCTTTATGTCGCAAACTGGGGGTGGAAGCTGACGTTGCCGAAGACAGCGCGAACAAGTACTTTGCGGTGATGCTTTGGAATGTGATTGACAGACGAACTCGGCCTTATCGCTGGCGAGAAGTAAACGCGATTGTCGAGGCTGCCGAACATGACAACTCATGCAAGGATGCCGATCAAGCACCCGAAAGTAATGTGATGACTATTGTCGATTATGCATCGCTCGAAGCAGTATCAGTTGAAGAGGCAATCAAGTGGGCAGATGGCCAACCCTGCCCAGTAACTCTCTACTTGTATGACTTGGGGGGAGGCTTCGAAGATGAAGAGCATTTTTCCAACCAAGGTGTTCGGTTTGAAGACGACTGAAATTGGGGTGGGGAAGCTGAC
>CALCCG010000066.1 GCA_937899785.1 uncultured Erythrobacter sp.
CAGAGCAGGACGTCGGTGACCACGCCAGCTCAGAATGGCATCAAAGCGTATACACCACGCGTACCCTGATCGAGCAGGCCTCGGTCTCCCCAGCGACGGTAGGCACGAAACAAGCGTTGCAGGTTTCGGGCGACACCGTCGGCCATTAGAGGATATACTTCGAAAGATCGGAATTACCGGCAAGATCAGAGAGGCGCTCTTGCACATAGGCCGCGTCAATCGTCACACCTTGGCCTTCGTATTCCTCGGCTTCAAAGCTGATCTCCTCAAGCAGCTTTTCCATCACGGTTTGCAAGCGCCGCGCGCCGATATTCTCGACGCTTTCGTTCACTTGCGCGGCGATCTTGGCGACCTCGGCCACCGCGTCCGTCGTGATGTCGAGCTCAACCTTCTCGGTCCCGATCAAGGCGCGGTATTGCTCCACCAAGTTGGCGCGTGTCTCAGAAAGAATGCGCACAAAGTCCTCTTCGGTCAGCGCGCGCAATTCCAACCGGATCGGCAAGCGGCCCTGAAGTTCGGGCAGCATGTCGGAAGGCTTGGCCACATGGAACGCGCCGCTGGCGATGAAAAGCACGTGATCGGTTTTCATCGGGCCGTATTTGGTCGCAACCGTCGTGCCTTCGATCAGCGGCAGCAAATCGACCAGCTTGTCCCACGCGCCAGGCACGCGCAGCTTCTGGCGCTTGGTCGGTTTCTTGCCCAGCGCTTTGCCCATCATGTCCGATAGGTCGATCATGCCGACATTGCCGCCCATATTGCCCATGTCAAAAGGCATGGAGCGTTCCTCGGCGACTTCGATTTCGACCTCGGTGTCGTTCATCGAATTATCGATGATGCGCGCCTTGAAGCTTTCGCGCGTGGCTTCGCTGGCGTTGGAGCCAACCAGCGCGTCGAGCAGACGCTCCATCGCGGCTTCGGACGCGGCCTCGCGCACACTGTCACGGCGGCGCTCTTTCTCAAGCCGGATCGATTCTTCAACCAGATCGCGCGCGATCTGTTCAACGTCGCGGCCGACATAGCCGACCTCGGTGAACTAGGTCGCCTCGACCTTCACGAACGGTGCTTCGGCCAGTTTGGCGAGGCGGCGGCTGATCTCGGTCTTGCCGCAGCCGGTTGGCCCGATCATCAGAATGTTCTTGGGCGTGACTTCATCGCGCAAATCCGGGCCAAGCCGCTGGCGGCGCCACCGGTTGCGCAGCGCCACGGCGACTGCGCGCTTGGCGTCCTTTTGCCCGATAATGTGATCATCCAGAGCGGCGACAATCGCCTTGGGGGTAAGGTTATCCATAGTGTCTTTCAGGTGTGTATTTTAATCGGTCCTAGACCGTTTCGAGCGTGACTTCGCCGTTGGTAAAGACGCAGATATCAGCGGCGACGGCCATGGCCTTGCGCGCGATCATTTCCGCATCGTCCTCATATTCGGCGAGCGCCCTTGCGGCGGCGAGGGCGTAATTGCCTCCTGATCCGATAGCCGCGATCCCCGCTTCGGGTTCCAAAACATCGCCATTGCCGGTGAGCACCAGCAGTGTTTCGTCGTCCGCGACGATCATCAACGCTTCAAGATTGCGCAGATATTTGTCGGTGCGCCAATCCTTGGCGAGTTCAACCGCCGCGCGCAGCAACTGGCCCGAATACTGCTCCAGCTTGGCCTCCAGCCGCTCAAACAGAGTGAAAGCGTCCGCGGTCGCGCCGGCAAAACCGGCGACCACTTTGCCCTCGGCGCCAATGCGGCGAACCTTGCGCGCGTTGGGCTTCATCACCGTGTTGCCCATCGATACTTGGCCATCGCCCGCAATTACGGTCTTCTCGCCGCGCTTGACGCCGACAATGGTGGTGCCGTGCCACTGGATAAGGCCGTGGCTGGCCTGTTCTTGTGTCATAGGGGGGAGATATGGCGCGGGCCCGCCGGGTTCAAGCCGCCGATCCACGCCAAAGGCTTCGAAACCGCTTACGGCCCGCCCGGACCGCCACCTCCTGGGCCGCCTGCGCCCACGGCGCCGATATTGCCAAACAGGTCTTCCAGGAAGCCACGCTCGCGGCCCAGAGTTGGCGTCTTGTCCCCTTCGGGACGAAGATAGACAACCTTGTCGACGCCCGAACGCTCAACCGCCGTTACGTTGCCCGCTTCGTCAAACTTGACGGCCAGAACACCATGCGTCCGGATCCGGGGGCGCACGAAGGGTTTGCGGCCGGTGACGCTGGAAATGTAGTACCACGTCGGCTCGCCATATTGGCTTTCAAAGCTTGGCCGGCCCAGCGTGCCTTCGACCGAACGCAGATTATCGATGCCCGGCTTTACGCTGCGCAGCAGGACGTTGTCGGTCACATAGCCGCGCGATTCGCGGATCGACGAGCACGCGCCAAGCGCCGCGAGGGCCCCGGCGAGAAGGCCAATCCTGGCCACGTTCGAAAAGGTGCGAGAGCGCTGTTGATCTGGCGCTGTCGGCTGCTTGGTCTGCATTCTACCCGTTCATTCCTCTGCGGTCGCCGCCTCAGAAAGCGGCGCGTCCTTGCTTCGTTTCCTTGGCCTTACGGGCAAGGGGTGCGCCTTGCAACGTCGCTGGGCATCAAGGCTGGCCTTTCAACCACAATCTGCCCCGGCCTGACCGAAGGATGCGTGGCGCGCGCGGGTTGAATTGCAACTGAACGCGCCCGCTTCGCGTATATTGGGTCCAAGCACCGGCGCGTTTGCGGCGATGGAACATCGCTGTGTCGCGCGTGTTTGTATGCTAACGCTGTTTTCACGTCGGGCCCCGCCCGCTTTCAACCAGGGATCGCACACCCCCATGTCCTTTCTTTCCCGCCTGCTCGGGACCGCGCCAGATCCGCGCGAGGCCATCCGCCCGCTGTGGCACCGCGTGGTCGAATTGGCGCGCGAACCGTCCTATTACGCCGATTGCAACGTGGCCGATTCCGTCGGTGGACGCTTTGACCTGATCACCGCAGTCGTATGCGTCATCATGGTCCGCCTTGAGGCCAGCGAAATGCGCGCTGAAAGCGCTCTTTTGGCCGAACTGTTCGTCGAGGATATGGACGGCCAGCTGCGCGAATTTGGCGTCAACGACGTCGTTGTCGGCAAACGGATCGGCAAGCTTATGAGCGTGGTGGGCGGACGCCTTGGCGCTTATCGCGGCGCTCTGGTTGAAAAAGATCGCGAACGCCTGATCGGTGCGGTCACGCGCAACGTCACGTTCAGCGAAGACGCCGACGAAGCGGCGGGCGCGGCCGGAGTGGCGGACAAATTGCTGGCGCTGAGCGAAAGGCTTGCAGCGCGAAGCGATGACGAGTTAATCAAAGCCAATGGGATCTGGTGAATGATATGTTGGGATCAAAAGACGCCCCTATAGGCGGGCCTCCTGAGCTGACGCGCATGGTCAAGGCTCGGCTGCTGCCGGCCAGCGCCGTGCAGATAGAAGCCGATGAACGCGAACGCGCGGCTCTGGCCGAACGTTTTGGCGTTGTGTCGATTGAAAGCCTCACCGCCAAGGTTGAGCTTGAGCAGTGCCAGAAAGGCGTGCGCGCCGACGGCGAGCTGAGCGCGCGCATCACGCAATTATGCGCGGTGGCGGGCGAACCGTTTGCGGTTCCCATCGACGAACCCGTCGTGTTGCGCTTTATCGAACAAGGCACCTCCACCCTCACCCCCAGCGAAGAAGACGACATCGATTTCGAACTCACCGCCGATGATTGCGATGAGATTGAATATGATGGCGAGAGCTTTGATCTGGGCGAAGCTGTGGCGCAAACGTTGGGCCTGGCGATTGATCCCTACGCCGAGGGGCCGTCCGCTTCGAAGGCGCGCCAAAACGCGGGGATCGTCGAAGAGGGCCAGCAAGAAGGGCCCTTGGCCGCGCAATTGGCCGCGCTGCGCAAAGCGAACGACTAGGGACACATCGAAGCGGCGCTTCGTCGGGCGCTATTTGGCCTTCGGTTTGGGCGGGTCGCGAAACCCTTTCCATTCGGCCGGGTCGAAACACTTGCATTGGCAATCGGGAAGCGCTTCGTTCAGGGCCATAAAGGCGCGCTGGGGCGCGGTGATGGCGGTTCGGAAGTACCGCAGGCTGGTCATACCATGCAGTGGGGTCAGATCCTGATCGGCAACGCGGGTCGAGATCAAGTAGAGCGCCTCAAGACTAAAGCCGCGCAAGGGCGCAATGCGCTCAATTTTTTGGTCGGTGTGCATCGAGCCTTCGATGCCTAGCACTTTCAGCCGATCCGCAAGCGGGCTGAGCCAGTCGAGCGCGGTGATACGCTTGGCGTTTACAATAAAAAGCGTTTCGAGCTTCGGCAGCTCTAACAGAGCGCTAAAGTCGGTGATGTAGCGCGGGCTGTCGATCGTTAGCATCCGGAGCCGCTTGCGCTTTGTCAGCGGGGCGAGATCCTTGGCGGTCGTCGGCCAGCCCAATTCGAGGTATTGGAGGCTGGTCAGCTAACCACTCTCG
>CALCCG010000067.1 GCA_937899785.1 uncultured Erythrobacter sp.
GGCAATAAAAACCCCACGTTGTACCAGCAATTGTTGCTGCTTGCGTTGACCAGATTATCGATTGAGGACATTGTCGCGCTATTTTTGGGTTTGTTAGAGAAAGTCAAGAAGCTTGCTCGATTGTGACCTGTGCGAAAGGACTGTTCGAAACCGGCTTTACGCCAGAGCGTGGCGTCGCTGCGACGACAGATGGGTCCGGTTTGATCATTTCGACCAGTCGCAGGGAGAACCCCCGAACCTCACTCTACTCATCAACAGGCCGCCGTTTGCCTACAGGGGTCCATGGCTGGCCCAGCTGTTTTTCGAAACGATCGCGCAGCTGCCAGAGCCAACCGATACGGCGCTCTGCAATTCCGGGAAGGCTGAGCAGATCGCCGCCGAGCCATGGGAAGAAGGGGTTGCGCCGTGCGTAGGACCAGATTTCCACTCGTTCGCCTGAGCGCGAGGCAGGGCCGCGCGCGTGAAAGCCTCCTGTGTCCGCCACGACAAGCGTGTTTTCGGCGACAGGAAGCGCCTCGGCTGGTGCAAGGCCAAGCTTTTCCAGTCCAGCCTCGTCGATCCGGGGCGACCCTCGCGCAGAGAGGCGATCAATCGTCTTGGGATCGGCAAGACTGCGCGCGTGTTCCCAATCAACCCGCTGCGGCGTGAAGCGGTGTGAGCCGCGCACATATGTGAACGGGCCATCCTCCTGCTCAACGGGACGCAGAAACAGCCAGGCCTTCATCGAGGCGTGAAAACTGTCGGCGTGGACCGTTTCCTGCGGGTCGGGGTCGTCGCCGCCGCTTTGGCTCACGATGGTCTGGATGTAATGCAAGGGCGTGGTGCGATAGCTGGCGACGTAGTGGAACAGCGCGTTGATTTCCTTGCGATCCAACAGGCGCTTAAGCTGCGGCACGGATGCAAGCATGGGCGGGTCAATCGCGATGCGGCGCGTGATCGCAGCGCCCTGTCGCATCTCGCGCGCCTCCCACTGCGTCTCCAGCAAGGCGTCGCGCAGTTCGGGAAAGCCGAGTTCCGGGATTACGTTCTCGACCACCACGAAACCGTCGCGATCAAACGCTTCGCGCCATTCACGCGGCACATGGCGCGCGAGGCGTGCGCGCCGCCAACGGCACAGACGGTCGGCAATCTGGACGCGGGCTTTGTGCAACCCTATGCGGTTAAGCCGTCGCGACCCGATAAGGGGGTGATCCAGAAAACTCTTGGCGGTTGTCGCCAATTGAAGGATCCAAATGGGCGTCAAGACCGCCGCTCTCAGCGCGCGAAGGACTGCCATTGTCAGCTTGGCGCAGCGGATTTGGCGATCTCGTCTATCGCCAGCAATTGGCTGACGAGACCTTCGAACCGATCAAGCGGCAAGGCGTTGGGGCCATCCGACAGCGCGTTAGCGGGATCAGGATGGGTTTCCATAAAGACGCCCGACACACCCGCAGCGACGGCGGCGCGCGCCAGTAAGGGCACATATTGGCTCTGCCCGCCCGAGCGGGACCCAAGCCCCCCCGGCTGCTGAACCGAATGGGTGGCATCGAAGACGACCGGACACCCCGTCTCAGCCATGATGGAAAGACCGCGCATGTCCGAAACCAAAGTGTTGTAGCCAAACGAAGTGCCGCGTTCGCACAAAAGGAAAATGTCTTCCAAATGCCCGGCCTCGCGCGCGGCGGTTTGCGCCTTATCAACGACGTTCGCCATATCAGCGGGAGCCATGAACTGCGCTTTCTTGATGTTCACCGGCTTTCCCGTTGCGGCAACAGCCGCGATGAAATCGGTTTGACGCGCCAGGAAAGCCGGGGTCTGCAACACATCCACCACCTGTGCGACGGGCACCGCCTGCTCAGGCTCGTGCACCTCGGTCAGCACCGGCAGTACGGTTTGCGCGCGCACTTTGTCCAGAATGCGCAGGCCCTCATCCATCCCTGGTCCGCGAAAGGATGTGCCAGACGTCCGGTTCGCCTTGTCGAACGAGCTCTTGAATATCAGCAAGATACCAAGGCGCTCTGCAATCTCAGCGAGCCTTTGGGCCACGCTCAAGGAGTGCTCTTCGCTTTCAATTACACAAGGGCCCGCGATCACGAAAAGCGGGCTTTTTGCCGAAATGTCACGGCCGCACAGAATCATAGCGAAAACGCTCCGGCTAAACGTTGAATGCGGCTCTGCCTGTTTTGGTCATTGGTCGCAAGTTTCGATACAATTTGACGCAAATTCTTGTTTTGATCCGGCCTTTGACTTGACTACTTGTCGTTTCAGAGGACTAGGTACAGCTCCTTATTGGTCGCAATCTCAACTTTTGGTAGCCCCCAGCCAAATGACACAAACCCTTATTCGTCGTCACGTATCCTCCGCCAGGAAGACGCTTGATCTGGAAATCGCCGCTCTCAAGGAATTGAAGCAGGCGCTGCTCGAAACCGATCTCGGCACCTCTTTTGAAGAAGCGGTGAACGTGCGTGCGACCGCAAAGGGGCGCGTTATCATCACCGGCATCGGCAAGAGCGGCCATATCGCCCGGAAGATCACGGCGACCCTGGTTTCAACTGGTACGTCAGCGCTTTACATCCACCCCAGCGAAGCGAGCCATGGCGATCTTGGCTCGATTGGGCGCGACGACGTTGTGCTGGCGGTCTCTTGGTCG
>CALCCG010000068.1 GCA_937899785.1 uncultured Erythrobacter sp.
CCCTCGGTCGCTTGCCTGCAAGAGATCAAAAGTCAGGACGAGGGCGTTCCCGCCAGTGAGTTTGAAGAGCTGGGATATCAGCCAATCTGGCATGGGCAAAAAGCCTTTAACGGCGTCGCGATCCTGGCCGACACCCAAGCGGGATACGCGATCACCGAGGTTCAGCGCGGTCTTGGCATCGATGGGCCGAAAGAGGGGGAAGGCGAGCAAGCGCGCTATCTTGAAGTGGATGTCACGAAAGACGGCGAACACGTCGTACGCCTCGTGGATATCTATCTGCCAAACGGAAACCCACAGCCCGGCCCCAAGTTTGATTACAAACTCGCCTGGATGGAAAAACTGCGCGCCCGAATGACCGCGATCTGGGAGGAAGAGGTGCCCGCCGCAGTGCTGGGCGATTACAACGTCATTCCCTTCGACAACGACACCTATTCGGTCAAGGCGATGGCGAGCGACGCCCTAACCCAGCCCGAAAGCCGCGATGCCTATCAGCGATTGCTCGCGGACGGGTGGACCGATGCTGTGCGCACACTCAACCCACGTGGCGGAGTGTGGACCTATTGGGACTATCAAGCCGGCGCGTGGCAACGCGATCACGGCTTTCGCATCGATCACGCCTTGCTATCGCCCGAATTGGCTGACCGTTTGCTCGCCGTCGGTGTCGACCGCGACCACCGGGGCCGCGAAAAGGCGAGTGATCACGCGCCCCTTTGGGTGGAGCTGGCGTAAGACCAACGAAAAAGGGCCCGCCATTCCGGCGAGCCCTCTTATTCAATCTTAGAATTATCAGCGGTAGAAGATATGCGTGTCGATCTGAGCGGTGCGCTCTTTGCGACGGCTCCACTTTGGACGCACATAGTTGGCGTGGAAATAGACCGCATCGGCGGCTTCGGATTCCCACAGCCCTTCATGCGCAATCCGGGCAATCGATTTTGCCCGTTTCCACGCGTTGGACGACGTGCGGATGTTGGGCATGCGACCGTTCTTAACGAAGGAGAATTGCGCGCGCTGGTAGACAACACCGCAATAACTCGCAGGCCAGCGCGCGTCATCGCTGCGGTTGATGACAACCTGGGCCACGGCAAGTTGTCCCGCTAGAGGCTCGCCGCGCGATTCAAAGTACACAGCGCCCGCCAGGCACTGCATCTGATCGGTCAGCTCACCCACTTTCACTTGAGACACCAGTTCGCGAAGCGATCCGGCTTCGGTTTGGTCTGCAAGCGAGGGGTCGCTTTGTGTCTTGTCTAAAGCGGCGTCGCCGGGAAGGGGCTGCGACACGGCGTTCGAGACGAAAGAGATGGCCTCGTCGGCGACGGGCATCAATTCGACCTCTTCGGTTTGCGGCGCCTCGCTTACCACCTGGGTGGTGTCACCCTCATAGGTAGCTTGAGCGAACGCCACGGCGCCATAGGCGCTGGAGAAACTCATTCCGACAAGCGCCACCATGGCGCCCGCGCTGAAAAGGGAAGTCTTACGACTCATGTACACACTGTATTCGTGCGGTGGACGAGCTCCGACGCAGGCGGGAACCAAATGCGATGTTTCGCGGGGTTTAGGGGTGGTTCAAAAAAGCCTGCCGGCCGCCCCCCGTCTGCGTGCCAGCTGGCTGACCGAACTGCCAAACCACTGGCCTCCGCGAGGAAGCGAGCCCGCAGATAGTTTCAAACGAAACAAAATCAAGTTAATTCGGCAAAAGATCGATAAAACGCTGTGGATCTTCGATATCCAGCTCCAGGATCCATATATCGGGGTCCTGTTTTCTGCGTCGTGCAAGATAATCTGAAAATTCTAGAGGGTTTTCAGGGTCTTGCACTTTCGATTGAACAAAAGCGCGTGTTCCGTCGAGTTGCGGCATTCTTTCGTAAAGCTGGGTGTTTTCCCCGCGATACATAGTTACCAAAAGGATCGTGCCCGCGTCCTTATCGCCCTTCGCGCGAGCCATCGCTGCACCGCCATGGGTTTCTGCCAAGCGGCTAAGACTTCC
>CALCCG010000069.1 GCA_937899785.1 uncultured Erythrobacter sp.
AAAGGCGCGGTGGGCACCAGCACCGATTACAAGATCGGCTATCCGCGCACCGAAGTGCATTGCGCCGATTGCGGCGGACATTTGGGCCACATTTTCGGCGATGGGCCCGCTCCGACCGGCAAGCGCCATTGCATCAACGGCTTGGCGATGGACTTCATCCCGGCTTAGCGCAAATCGGGGGTTCAGTCCCCGGCGACCCGCCACAGCTTGAAGGACGTGCCTGGCGCGGTCTCGATCGGTTCCAACCAATCGGGCGCGCGACCCTGTACGAGGTCTGCGGCGAACCCGTCCTGCTCGACGCGCGCGTAGTTCTGGGGCTCCGCTAGTCCCGGGCACACAGCGACATAGCGGCTGCCGCGCGCGCGCAGCGTCGCGCGCGCCGCTTCGCGCGAGCCAAGCGCGGTTGCGATCACAACGCGCATCCCTTCACTACCGCGATGGTGGCTGGTCGCCACGACCGAGTGGGGACTGGTCAACAGCAGCTTGGGGGAAATGTCGAGCGGCGCGTAGACCTCTCCTGGGGGGAGGGCGTTCAAGATTTCAGCGGAGTTTTCTATGCGGCAATCGGAAGCCTTCAGCGTTCGCGGCGGGGCGCCCGCAACCTGCGCCTTGGCGGGCAAAGCCAGCGCCGTTAGCGACACAGGCAAGGTTGGCAACAGCGCGCACGCCACAAGCAACAGCGCCCCCATGCGGGGCAAAGGCCGATCGATGGTGCGGATCGCGCGCAACCAGCGATTGAGCTGCCACGCCAAAGGCGGCGCGGCAATCAGGCACGCCACCGCGCCAGCGCGCGCGACCAGCAGCGCGATGACGAAGCTCGCGCCAAGAATTATCGCGTAGTCGCCCCAAAAGCGGCGCAGCCAATCGCGCGAACGATCCGCGAGATTCATCGCGGCGTAGAGCCCAAGAAGCGGCGTCACCACGTATTGCAGCGCTTCGGCGAAGGTCTGGTGCCAGACCGGCATTCCCTCTTTGATATTGATGTACCAATGTTCGTGCACCAGCGGATCGAGCGCTGAAAAGCCGCCGCCCAGCGCGCATTGCGGGGCCGTCCAGAGCATAAGGCCCAGCGCGCCGCCGGCCGCGAGCGCGAACCCTCCCACCAAAACGGCAAAGGGCACCGGTTCGAAGCGTCCCAGCAGCGTCAAAACCAGCGCCCCCCACAGGAACATCGCGATATGCATCGGGCTGATCGCGTCGCAATAGGTCGCGACATCGCCGAGCCCGCGCGTCAACAGGAACAGTCCCGCGCAGGTAAGGGCCAGGGTCTGGATCGCGCTCACCAACGCCACGCGTTGCGATCGATCGCGCAGCCAGCGCAGCGCCAAGACCGCAAAGATCGCCGCCGCCAAGGGCAGCCCTTCGATCGAGATCACAAGCCAGGTGGCAAGACTGGCGCCGATCACACGCCCGCTGACGAGCTGAGACCGCGCCATCAGCCCGTTCATCGCGGCGAGCGCGCAGACGAGCTGCCAGCCGTGGTGGTCAATCCGCATTGGGCCAAGCTGGAAGATAACCGGAACACACACCGCCATGATCAACGCGGTGAATGTCGTCTCCTGATCGCCCAACAAGCGCCAGGCGATCCGCGCCGCCAGCCCCATTGCGACCCCCAGCGCCAGCAGCGGCGTGAACACCAAAGCGGCGACCTCGGCGTTCGCGCTGCCCACGATCGGGGAGAGCACGAGGATAATCAGAGCCAAAGGCAGATCAACAATCCGCGACCAATGCATCGGCACGCCGCCGCTTTGGGCGTTGGCACGGTATTGGGTGACGTCGAACCAGCTCTGCCCACCCATCCAATCGCGCACCTGGATAAGGCGCATCGTGTCGTCGGGATCGGGAAAGCGCATCGCCAAGATCGCGCTCCAGTTCACCGCTAGCAGTAAGGCGCTGATAACGAACCAGGCTGCGCCCACGCGGATCAGGAATTCAGCGGGAATGGCGCCCCGTCGCCGTTCGACCAGCATGGCTCATCCCTTCTCCAGCGTTCCAGCCCGGAACACGACCTTACTGCGCAGCAGCCAGGTGGCGGTGAAAGAGACGGCAATCGCGGCGCCCTTGGCAATCAGAGGATGCAGCCCAGCCCAGTCACCCATCGCCACGATCAGCGTGGTCAATCCAAGGCCCACCAGCGCCGACACCACGAACAAACCCTTTTGACGGGTCCGCTCAATTCCACCATGCGCGACCGTATCCTGGAACACCGCACGGCTCGACATCAGCCAATGGGCCAGAATGCCAAGCGAATAGCCCACCGCCGAAGCGGGCGTTGGCGGCAGGCCGGCCTCCATAAACGCCAGAAAACTGCCAAGATCGACCGCCAAGGCGCCCACGCTCGCAAGGCCATAGCGCACCAGCCGCACGTCGCTCAGTTTGGCAAGATAGGAGACCAAGTCCGGCGCCATTGGTCAGTCCTGGCTCTCGGCAAAGACAAACATCAATCGCAACAGCCACACGCTGGTGAACGACGCGCACATCGCGGCGATTTTGGCGTAGACCGGGTCAACGCCTTGCAGAACACCGATCTTGACCACGCATGTCGTCAAGACGAGCCCCATCACCGCCGTGGCAAAGAACAAGGCCTGCTGGCGCATGCGCCCTTCGCCCGTTTGGGCAAGACGATCGGGAAAGACGGTGCGGCTGGTCATCTGCCAATGCCACACAGTGCCCAACGCGTAGCCACTCGCCGCGGCGATCCCAACACCGATCCCACCCCATACAAGCAATCCAAACGCCATCAGATCGATCACCGTCCCGCCCGCGCTCGCAAGGCCGTAGCGCGCGAAGCGTCCGGCCAGCGTGTGAGGCGCAAACAAGGCCCCCACGATCCCGATCGTCGCCTTCGAAGACCGCGCGGTTTCCAGCATTAGGCCCGCTTTCTGACGTCTTCGCCGGGCTCTTGAGACCGGATCCGCTCCGGTACACCGCGCAAAGAAGTGAGCGCGGCGACCTGATCTTCGCTCAGGGGCGTGGGCTCGGCCTCACGCGCCGGCAGCGCGCTTTGAGCGCCCTCATCGCCGGCTTCGTGATATTCAGCGTCCTCGTTGACACACCACGTGTCGTAGACGCGCTCGCCTGCCAGAATGTTCTCAACCGTAAGCATCGCGGTCATCATCGCGTGGTCCTGGTTGTTGTAGCGGTGCATGCCGTTGCGTCCGACCAGGTGCAGGCTCGGGTGCTTTTGTTCGAGCTCAGCGCGCGTCGCCTGGACGTTCGCTTCGTAATCGTCGTCGTAGACCGGATAGGCCTTTTCCTGACGCACGACCGCGCCCTTCACGACCATTTCGGGGTCACAAAGGCCCAGCACGTCCATCTCACGGGTGGCCTGCGCGACCAGCTCCGCGTCCGATGCGGTCCACAGCCCATCGCCTTCAAAGCAGAAATATTCCAGACCCACGCAGGCCATGTCCTCATCGGGCACCATTTCCGGTGACCAGCTGCGAAAGTTCTGAACCCGGCCAACCTGCACGCGCTCATCGTGGATGTAGATCCAGTTGTCGGGGAACAGGTCCTGCGACTTGACCATGAGCGCGACCGTCAGGAAGTCGCGATAGCGCAGCTTGCTCGCATCGATCGCGCTTTGCGGCAGCGGGTGAATGCGTTTGGCCAGCTCGCGCATGGGGGCCGAACTGATCGCGTGGCGCGCGCGGATCTGAGCCTTGCCTTGTTTGCCAGGCGCCGTCTCCTGGGCGGTCATCGACCAGGTGAACCCTTCATCGTTGGGACCGATCGCCGCGAGCCGATCGAGCGCGTGCCCCATCAGCACCGTGCCCTTGCCGGTGGCGAGGATTTTGTCGCGCGCCGCGTCCCACATCATGCCGGGTCCAAGGCGCGGATAGCGGAAGGTTTCCAGCAGCGTCTTCACCGCCTGGCCATCGTTGGGCGTCCGGTTCAGACCTAGGCTGCGCTTGAGACCGTCGACCACCGCGCCCCACAGCGAAAGGCCCTTGATACGCTGGGCCGCCCAGTCCGCGCTCATTTCATCGCACGGCATGCCCCACACCTTTTCGGTGTAGGTCTTGAAGAAGATCGAATAGAGTTTGTGGCCAAACTGGTTCGTGGTCCAGTCTTCAAAGCTCTTCACATCCTTGATCGGGAACAGCATGTATCGCAGGTAACTCGCCATGCAGGCGGTTGAGCGCAGGATGCCGAGGTTTGACAGAGCCTCAAACGCGCGCAGCGGATAGGAATAAAACTTGCCCTCGTAATAGATGCGGCTCATGCGCGGGCGCTGGATGAAATCGTCGGGCAGGATCTCATTCCACAGATCGACCACTTGCTGCGATTTTGAGAAGAAGCGGTGTCCGCCAATATCAAAACGGTAGCCTTCGTGCTCAACCGTGCGGCTGATGCCGCCCACATACGTCTCGTCCTTTTCGATGATCGCGACGGTTTTGCCCTGCTTGGTCAAAAGGTAACCCGCCGTGAGGCCCGCTGGGCCTGCACCAATGATGGCAACGTCTACGTCAAGAATTCCTGGCCGAAGCGAGTTCTCGGTCATCAAAGCCCCCGATGGATGGCCGATCGCGCCGCACGCGACCGTCTCAGATTCGGGAGTGAAGGAAATTGGTTAGCGCTCGGTAAACGCAGCGGCTTAACAAGCGCATTGCCGCGAAAAAGTGACCAACAGCCCTCGCGTAAGCCCCTAAACCCGGTCAAATTCGAAAGTTTGGGTGATCCGGATATTCAGCCTTCGAGCAGGCCGGGCGCCTGCAGGCGGGCGGCAAGGCGCGCAAAATCGCCCAAAGTGAACGTGTCGTCGAAGACCACGCCGTAATCGTGATCACGGCGCCAGCGCACCTTGGCGCGCACTTCCGCGAATTCGGGAACGGGATCCTTGGTTTCGATGCGCAAGTTCTGATCGATCGCAAACAGACCATCGCATTCGAACCGAGCGCCCTGCTGCGACAGATTGGCGATCATCCCCTCGCTGCGCTGGGTCAGAGTCGCGATCCGGATCGCAAAGCACACTCCAAGACGCAGGCCCCGCTTAGGGTACTCGCTCGCCTCATGGATAAGGCGCGAAACATCGATGCTCTCGGTGAAGCGGAATCCGGCTTCGTTCTCGCGCTCCCAAACGGGCTCAACCTGATAAGACCCCCCGCCCGGCATTTGCAGCTCAAGCGGCGAACCGGTGGGCAGAGCGTGGAACAAGCGGGCGCTGACACCGGTTTCGGACACATCGCGGATGACGCAAACGAACTCACCGTTAGGTGAAATTAACTTGGCGGCGCGAATAAGCAGCGTGAAGCGCGGCGCGGAGCGTTGGTCCTGCGCCTCGTCGGACACCTCATTTTCGATCTTTATTTCGTCCTTTGAGGGGGCTTTCTCAGACGAAATAGAGGCGTTTTCCGTGTTCATCCTGGTGTCGGTAACGCGCGCTGCCCTGGTGCGAGCCTTCGGCGCAACCGACCCTCCTTAATCTTAACCGATTACCGTCCGGTGTTAGGCACAGTCAGGTTAAGGGTGAGATAATGGCGCGTCGGTGTTGGCGCATTGATGCGCTTGAACACCCCGTTTAGGCTGATGTGTAGCGAAAGCTGTGAACGCAGGTCATGTTGAGCGATTCGCGATACCCCGTGACAGGAAAGGCGCCGGCCATCACCCAGGAATGCGCCTCTATCGGTGTCGCAGTGTCCTCGGGCTGGGCAACGCCGAAGTGCACGGTGAAGCCAATCTTCAACACTCGCAGACATCCGGCCACGACAAGCGCCTGCGCAAGGCAGTTGGATTTCCAGGGCGTGGTGCTCGCTATGACTTCGACGGTGCGGCCAATGCGGCGGGCTCTGGCCCCCTCATGGTGAGCCTCCGGGCTGAGCGAAGGCGCATCCGGCTTGGAATGGCCGGCGGCGCACGGCTCGCCAAAGATCGGCGCGTAGGCGCGAAACGGCAAGATCAGAACCGCCGCGCGCGCCGCTCCCAGCGCAAGGTACAAAAGCGGTGCGGCGAGGGTTTTGCGCACCGTCGCGCGCCCCGCCCATTCGCCTGCCTTGCGCCACAGACTGCGCTCGTGCCTCATTGCCTGTCCTGACCTTGTCTGACCGCCTGGTCGCCTCTTGCGCCAACGTTAGGCGATCGGACAGCGGATGGCGAGCGCGGGTCCGCCGTCGGGCGGCGCGCAAAGCGAAGACAACAGAGAGGAAGATGGTGCTGCTGGAGAGAATTGAACTCTCGGCCTCACCCTTACCAAGGGTGCGCTCTACCACTGAGCTACAGCAGCGAATGTGAGGCGCGCCCTATTGATGGGGCGAGGGGGAATGTCAAGCGGGGCTTGAAGCCGGGCGCGCTGAGCGGCATGGGTCGCGCATGGAAGAAGGCGATCACACGAGTTTCTCGCGCAAGCCCTCCAAGGAAGAGCGCCTTGCCGCCAAGCTGCGCGAGAATTTGCGCCGCCGTAAAGCGCAAAGCCGCGAAATACGCGAGTCGGCGGCGGAAGACCTTCCCAAGAGCGTCAGCGATAGCTAACGCGTGGTGCTCCCGAGACCTGAGGAGCAAACGCCCCCGTGCCTAAGTTGATTTTGGTCCGACACGGCCAAAGCCAGTGGAACCTTGAAAACCGCTTTACCGGTTGGTGGGACGTCGATCTCACGGAAAAGGGCGTGGCCGAAGCCAAAGCCGCTGGCGCGCTGATGAAGGAAAAGGGCGTTCTGCCCACCCGCGCCTTCACATCGCTGCAGACCCGGGCGATCAAGACGCTCAACCTCGCTTTGGAAGAGATGGGCCGCTTGTGGCTTCCGGTGACCAAGGACTGGCGCTTGAACGAACGGCATTATGGCGGGCTCACCGGGCTCAACAAGCAGGAAACCCGCGACCAGCACGGCGAGGAGCAGGTCCATATCTGGCGCCGCAGCTTTGACACGCCCCCTCCGCCAATGGAGCCGGGCAGCGAATACGATCCGGGCGCCGATCCGCGCTATGACGGGATCGATGTGCCCTACACCGAAAGCCTGAAACTCACGATTGAGCGCGTGCTGCCCTATTGGCAAAGCGATATCCTGCCGGTTCTCGCCAGCGGAGAGACCGTGATCATCTCGGCTCATGGCAATTCCCTGCGCGCGCTGGTCAAACATCTGAGCGATATTTCGGATGCGGACATCACCGGCCTGGAAATTCCCACCGGTCAGCCGATCGTTTACGAATTTTCGGATAGTATGGTGCCGGGCGAACGACGCTATTTGAAGGACGCTTGAGGGGTTTGATGAGCAAGGGGTACGACAACAAAGTCGCGATTGTCATGGGCAGCCAGTCCGACTGGCCGACCATGAAGGCGACTGCCGTCGTGCTTGACGAACTCGAAGTGGATTACGAAGCGCGCATTGTGTCGGCCCACCGCACGCCCGATCGGATGAGCGCTTTTGCCAAAGGCGCCGAGGGCGAAGGCTTTGACGTGATCATCGCGGGGGCTGGAGGCGCGGCGCATTTGCCGGGTATGATCGCGGCGATGACGCATCTGCCCGTGCTGGGCGTTCCCGTTCAATCGCGCGCGCTCTCTGGGCAAGACAGCCTGCTCTCCATCGTCCAGATGCCAGCGGGCGTGCCGGTTGGAACGCTGGCCATTTGCGAATCGGGCGCCCCCACCGCCGGGCGTATGGCGGCCGCCATTCTTTCCTTGCTTGACGAAGACTTGTCGCAACGTCTGCAGGATTGGCGCGCAGCGCGCACGGCGGCGGTGAGCGAGGCTCCAGTCGACCAATGAGCGACAAAACGCCTCTTCCACCCGGTTCGACCATCGGGATCCTGGGCGCCGGCCAACTGGGCCGGATGATGGCCATGGCGGCCAGCCAGCTCGGCTATCACTCGATATCGTACGCGCCGCCCGGCGATAACGTCGCCGCCGATACCTGCGCGGAATTGTTCGAGCGCCAATGGGCTGATCGCGAGGCGCTGTCTGAATTCGCCAGCCGCTCAGACGTGGTGACGTACGAGTTTGAGAATGTGCCGGTCAGCGCGGTTTCCGCGATCCCCGGCGACGCGCTCGCGCCGGGCCCGCGCGCGCTTGAAGTGGCGCAGGACCGGTTGAACGAAAAGCGTTTTGTTGAGGACCTTGGCGGGGTGTGCGCGCCCTACGCCCGCGTCGACAGCGACGACGACTTTACCCGCGCGATGGAGCGGGTCGGCACGCCTGGCATCCTCAAGACCGCGCGCGATGGCTATGATGGCAAGGGCCAGTGGCGCATCGCCAGCGCGCATGAGGCGAACGGCGTCCGCTTTCCTGGACAGGGATGCGTTTACGAAGGCTTTGTCGAGTTCGAGGCCGAATTCTCCGTTATCCTTGCGCGCGCGCAAACCGGCGAAGTGCGCTTCTGGGATTCCACCGCCAACCATCACGAAAGCGGCATGCTGGTGCAATCGACCCTGCCCGCTGGCCCGCTGGTCGAGGCGCAGGTGGAAGCGGCGCGCACCATCGCGGCAAAGGTCGCGAACGCGCTCGACTATGTCGGGGTTTTGACGCTCGAATTTTTCGCTACGCGAAACGGCCCGGTGTTTAACGAAATGGCCCCTCGGGTCCACAATTCGGGCCACTGGACGATTGAGGGCGCAGCGACCAGCCAGTTCGAAAACCACATCCGCGCGATTTGCGGCCTGCCTTTGGGCGAGACCACGACGCGCTTTGCCGAGATCGAGATGCGCAACATCGTGGGCGAAGACGCGCTCAGTGCCCACGCGATCCTTTCCGAACCGGGCGAGCCGCATCTGCACCTCTATGGAAAGCGCGAAGCGCGCGAGGGCCGCAAAATGGGCCATGTGACACGGGTGCGCCACGAAGCGCCGTGACCAACGCCGAAGAGCCCGACATCGTCCTGATCTACGCCCGCGCCGCCAACGGTGTGATCGGCCATGAGGGCGACCTGCCTTGGCGCCTTCCCGCTGACCTTAGACGTTTCAAGGCGCTGACCATGGGCCCCGAAGGGCGAGGACGGCCGATGATCATGGGCCGCAAGACCTTTGAGAGCCTGCCTGGCCTCCTGCCTGGACGTCGCCACATTGTGCTGACCCGGCGCGAGGACTGGGACAGCAAAGGCGCAGAGGTCGTCACCAGTCTCGCAGAAGCGCTGGCGCTCGCCAAAACCGACAGCGCCGATGAAATTCCCGTCGTTGGCGGCGCGGAGATCTATGATATTTTCCGCCCGCTCGCGCACCGGATCGAAGTCACCGAAATCCATCGCGACTATCCTGGCGACACTTTTATGAAGCCGCTTGGCCCCGAATGGATCGAAGCGCGCCGCGAAGACCACGAAGCCGAGGACGAACGGCCCGCCTTTTCCTTTGTCACCTACACACGCGCTGACTAAAGACCCGCACCATGCGCTGGCTCGATCACCGTGACCCTGTTCAAGATCCTTTGCGCGGCGCGATCATCGCGCTGGGCAATTTCGATGGCTTTCATCAGGGCCATCAGGCGGTCGCGGGCGAAGCGATCCGCTGGGCGCATGAAGAGGGCCGCCCTTCGATCATCGCAACCTTTGATCCGCACCCCGTGCGCTTTTTCAAACCCGATGTCCCGCCCTTTCGGCTGACCACGCTGGAGCAGCGACACGAGCTCTATCTGGCCGCGGGCGCGACCGCGATGCTGGTGTTTCATTTTGACAAAGAGCTTTCGAGCACGAGCGCTGAGGATTTCATCACCCAGATCCTGATCGAGCGCTTTGGCGCGCATGGCGTGGTGACAGGGGGCGACTTTACCTTTGGCCAGGGCGCCAGAGGCAATGTCGGCTTGCTGCGCGAATTTGGCGCGGAACAGGGCCTCACATCGCGCGTCGTCAAAGTGGTTGAGGGAGCCGGGCCGGAGGGCAAAAGCGTCGTTTCCTCCAGCCGCGTGCGCGAGGCTTTGCGTGAGGGCGATCCGCAGCTCGCGGCCAGCCTGCTCACCCGCCCGTTTGCGATTCGCGGCATTGTCGAACATGGCGACAAGAACGGGCGCAAGCTGGGCTATCCCACCGCCAATCTTTCGATAGAGAATTACCTGCGCCCCAAATACGGCGTCTACGCGGTCACGGGGCGTATTCTGAGCACGGGCGAGGAGCTCAAGGGCGCGGCCAATATCGGCATCCGCCCGCAATTTGAGCCGCCCAAAGAGCTGCTCGAACCCTATTTCTTCGACTTCTCCGGCGACCTTTACGGGCAGGAGATCGAAGTGGCCTTCCACCATTTCCTGCGCGGCGAAGCCAAGTTCGATAGCCTCGATGATCTGATGGCGCAGATGGAGAAGGATTGCGACCGCGCGCGCAAGCTTCTAAGCGCGCTCGAAAAGTGATTTTTGGCCTGATGAGCAACGACACCGAACAGCGCGACTACAAGGACACGGTCTTCCTGCCGAAGACGGGTTTTCCGATGAAAGCCGGCCTTCCACAGAAGGAACCGGTCATGGCCGCGCGCTGGCAAGATCAGAACCTCTACCGCACGATGCGCGACACCCGCGCCGGGCGCGAGAAGTTCATCCTCCACGATGGCCCGCCTTACGCCAATGGCGACATGCATATCGGGCACGCGCTCAACCA
>CALCCG010000070.1 GCA_937899785.1 uncultured Erythrobacter sp.
TGTGGTGGTCGCCAAGGAGTTTGCCGAGAACCCGTCATCCTTGCGCACCTGCAACGTTCACGAAGTGGCCGAGGATGAGATGATCCTTGATATCGGCCCACAGGCAACCGAAGCGCTGGCCGATGTGCTCAAGACATGCCGCACGCTGGTTTGGAACGGCCCCTTGGGCGCCTTTGAAACCGAACCGTTCGATACAGCGACCATGGCTCTGGCTCGCCACGTCGCCGCACTTACGCTGGAGGAATCGCTGGTCCGCGTCGCCGGGGGTGGCGACACCGTGGCCGCCTTGGCGCAGGCCGGTGTGACAGGCGATGTGACCTATATCTCCACCGCAGGCGGCGCGTTCCTGGAATGGATGGAAGGCAAAGAGCTGCCCGGCGTTGCCGCCTTGGCAAACTAGCGCGAAAGCGGAGCTCAATTGGGCGCACTCAAGGCCGTCTACCCTTTGAACTAGTTTTGGAAGAAGAAACGGATCCATGGCGGATATCCCCTTTCTGATCCAGGAGCGCGAACAGCGTTTCCTTGAGAGCTGGATGCGGCGCAATTCCGGCGATCTGAAAAAGCTTGTCTCGCGCGATTGCGTTCTCCTCTTCGGAACGACGCCGCTTGAAGTTTTGGACCGACCAAGCTTTCTCGTCGCGGTGGAACGCGATTTTCGCTGCCTCGGGTTTCGTGTGGGCGAGGGCGCCGTGCCCCGCATTGGCAAGACGGCGTGGTTCGCTGGCTCAGCTGAGCTTGAGCCGAAGCTGGGCACACGCGATTGGAAGGGGCTGGGCATGATGACCGGTGTATGGAAGATATTCTCGTGGGGTGGCTGGAAATTGATTGAGCGCACTATCTCTCCGGTTTCCGATGACCAGGCGCTGGCCGGTGGCATCCGTCGCATGCAGATGTGGCGATGATTAGAGGGTTTTTCTTGGCGGTTCTGGCGCTGTTTGCGGCGCAGCCCGCGATGGCGAACGAAGAGGATTTTGAGGCCTTTGGCGCCTTTCTTGATCAGTTTCGCAAAGAATCGAACACGCCCGCGATGAGCGCGCTGATCGTCAAGGACGGCGCGATTGCCTGGGAGAGCTATCTGGGCTGGTCAGATGATGAAGGCGACATCCCGACATCGCCGCAGACCACCTATTACATCGCCTCGGTGACCAAGCCTATCGCGGCCACGGCCATTCATGCGGAGAGCCTTGCGGGCGGCGTCGATCTCGCGACGCCGATGGCCTCGGACGCGGGGTGGACCGACCTGTGTCAGCGCATGGTCCAGACGCCGATACCCTTCATGAGCGGCGGCGAGGATTTGTTCGGCAACGCCATCGCCCCCATGGACTGCGATAAAGCCACGAGCTTGGGCAACATGCTGGACATGCGGGCCAATGGTGGCGCTTTTGTCTACAATCCCATCGCCTACGCCCGGATTGATCGCGCAATCGAAGGCGCGGGCGGGCGTCCCTTGCGCGATATTGTGCGCGAGCGCGTTTTGGAGCCGGCGGGTATGCAGGACGTAGCGCTTGGATGGCGCGACCCGAGCAGCGGCGCGGCCTTGCGCTATCTGACGATGCCGCACCACGTCATCGATGGCCGGATCAAAAAGCAGCCCTATCCCGACGACGATTTTCGCGCGGCCGCAGGGATGGTCGCCAATCCCCGCGCGCTTGCCGCGTTCGATATCGCCTATGACCAAGGGCGTCTCGTCCCGCCAGAGCACCGCGCGCGCCTGGCCGAGCGTCAGGTGATCGGCCCGCTGGGTGATTACCGCCTTGGCTGGTGGCGCGAAGACTACAAGGGCAAGCGCCTCATGTGGCATTCGGGCAAGGACGACAGGAAGTATTCGGCGATATACCTGAAGGTGCCCGAGCAACGCCTCACTCTAATTGTTTTGGCCAACAGCGAAGCGATCTGGAACGAAGGCTCTTCGCTGGTTCTGGCCCGCGCAAGCCTGAGCCCGGTGGCCCGTCGTTTCCTTGAGGAGTTTGTCGATTGACCGAGACAAAGACCTAATACGGTTATGGCAACGCGGTGCAAGCCAACGAAGGCGAATATGCAGGCTGGTATCACTGGAACCACGATCCCTTTGAAACCCGGTCTGGCCCCTTCTTTATGCGGCAGGAGGACGACGGAACCTATCTCAGCGCGTTTCGAGCGGAAGAAAAGCACATGAACGGTGCGGGTTCGATGCACGGTGGGTGCTTGATGACCTTTGCCGACTTCGCGCTTTTCGCCATCGCAACTGACGAGCTTGAGGGGGCGAACGCGGTGACCCTCAACCTGTCTGGCGATTTTCTGGGAGGCGTTGCCCCGGGCGCCTTGGTCGAAGCGCGCGGCGAAGTCACGCGTGGCGGGGGTAAGACGATCTTCGTGCGCGGCCTTATAACCGGGGACGGCAAGCCCGCTTTCAGCTTTACCGGCATCATTCGCAAATTCTCGCCGCGCCCCTAACCAGCGC